>CAMWXB010000042.1 GCA_947178125.1 uncultured Lachnospiraceae bacterium
TTCTGCGGGAGATGTTTTTTTGGGGGATCGGATAAAAAAATGTCATTACCCGACAACCCCTTTTATAATCTAATAACCATGCCTTTCTCATAGCCTGCGACATTTGTGTCTGAAAGGCACAAATTCGCGGTTGAAAAATTTATTTTTCAACCTATCACTGTGCGATTAGATAACTGCTGACCGCATACACAGTCTGCCCGTTATAATCAAGCTGTGACCAGCCGTTATCGCCGATGGCGGTTCTCGTGAGCGTCTCTCCGTTGTGGAGAAGGGCGACAATGGTATCGTCGCTCGCCGTACTTGGTTCCGTCCGCAGATTCGTTTCCATCTTGGCAGTTACCTGTTCATTGACCGGTGTGTAAACAGGGCCCTGAGGCGGCGCCTGCTGTCCGGTGTCCGCCATATCGGTCGTCAGGTAACTCGTGACCGCATAAAGAGTCTGCCCGTTATAGATGACTCTTGACCAGCCGTTATGTCCAATTCCCGTTCTTGTGGCGGTGTCGCCGTGCACCAGTTTGCCGACGATGGAGTCATCGTTCAGGGTGCTTGGTTCGGTCCGCAGGTTTGTTTCCTGCTTGGCGGTCACGGTTTCGTTCACTTCGGTAAAAATGATACCGATTTCCGGGTTGGCCGTTACAGTTTCCGCGGGCGTTTCATCTTTTGCTTCTGCTTCCTGCAGATAACCGAAATAGGCAACATTGACGTCGGTTTTTTTGGGAATGCCCGCGACGGTTCCCTGGCTGGTATACTGCCACATATCATGGCTGCCGGAATAGCTGGAAGAAGCCGTTTCGGGATAAGGTTTTTCCGGGTACTGTGCTACCCAAATCTTATATTTGGCGGCCAGCGTGTCCGTATTCCACTGAGCGCTGCCCTCCAGTTCGCCTTTGGAGGCGTAGAACATGGGCGTGTAACCCGCGGCGGAAATCTCGTCCAGAAAAGCGCAGGCAAGCTCGGTCCGCTGCGTGGCGTCCAGCCCATATTGCCTGCTGTCCGGTGACTGAAAATCTTCGCAGTTAAAGGCGACCGGATAGGTGATTTTATATTTGGCAATGATATTTGCGGTAAAGGCGGCTTCTTCTCTGGCTTCCTCTTTCGTAACGGCGGAAGAAAAGAAGTAAGCGCCTATTTTAACGCCTGCCGCCTGTGCTTCCTGCATATTATATCTGGCAGCAGGGTCTTCAAAAATCTCTCCCGTGGATTTGGCCCGGTAGCCTACGCGGATCATGGCAAAATCGACGCCGGATGCCTTGACTTCCGCCCAGTTGATGGTACCCTGATATTTGGAAACGTCGATGCCGAGCGTGACAGTGGAAGTTTCGTCTTTGCTGGCCTTTGAAACAGTCACTTCCGCGCCGGTTCCTTCATTGCCGGCGGCACCGGAGTTCTGCGGGTCCTCGGCATCGTCCAGCGCGCCTACGGAGATTTTTGCATCGTCCAATGCGCCTGCGGAGATTTCGGTATCGCTTTGTGCATCTGCGGAAGCGCCGGTTTGAATATTGACAGATGACGGGGAAACAGTCAGAGCGATTTGAGATGGATTGACGGACAGAGCGGCGGCTTCCTGCTCTGCATTTTGGGAATATAATGTAAAAAGAACTGCCACGGCGAGCAGGAGCAGTACACATGCTGCTGCCATGCCGGAAAGCAGTTTTTTGTTAACGGGAACACCAAATTCTTCTTCCCAGTCTTCTTCGTTGGCGTCCTTTTCCATATGTTCCCAATCCTCGTCCCAATCTTCGTCTAAATCCATTATGTCATGGAAGCGGGTTTCTTTGAGCGTGCGGTTTTTATAAGATGATTTCTTACAGGATGATTCTTGATGAGACGATTTCCTGTGAGATGTATTTTTCCTTGTAACCTTTTTTTTCATTATTACATGGCCAGCTTTCATATTATATTAGGCATTTGCCTAAATAATATATACCATATATCATTTGAAATGTCAATCATTCCAAATGCCGGGAAGTTATTTCGGAAATTTCTTTGACCAATCGCTTCCGTTCAGACTTTGCTTTCTCCCGCCTTCAGCCAGTTGACATTCCGCATTTCCCGGACTTTTTCCGGGAAATCGACTTCTTTCCAGACGGAGCGCGTGCATTTGCTTTTCGATTCGCACTGTTTACATGCCATTTTATTTGCATAGCGGATATCGCCGTTCTTCCGGGTAGATTTCTTCCGCAGTATCTCTCCGGTCGGACAGTAAACGCGGTCTCTTTCCAAATCCCTTACAAAGTAACCTTCTGCCGCACGGTTTCGCATTTGTTCTTCAGTTAAAATCAAATCATCTTTTTTCATAGGATTAATTCGTTCCTTCTGTTACGATATTTTCAAGAATAGAAATGATCGTGCCGATTGCATCTCGTTGGGAACTTTTGCCCATAGCATTGATATAGGTAAGTCTTGTAAAGTATAGTTCCTGAATTTTTTCGACTAAAAGTTTGCTTGTCAGATCGTCTTCATCCACGACAATACTGAATCCCTGTGCTTCAAAGGATTTTGCATTCAGAATCTGGTCTCCGCGGCTGTTAGCGGAAGGCAGAGGAATCAGGAGATTGGGTTTTTTCAGTGCCAGAAGTTCATTGATCGCATTGGCGCCCGCCCTCGAAATCACGATATCCGCCATCGCAAAGATATCTTTCAATTCGGATTTAATGTATTCAAACTGTTTGTAACCTTTGGTCGTCAAGAGAAGATTATCCATCTTTTCTTTTCCGCACAGATGAACAATCTGGAAATCATTTAAAAGCGCCGGTAAAGAGTCCCGTACTGCCTGATTGATAGCGGCTGAGCCGAGACTGCCGCCGATTACCATGATGACCGGCTTGGAAGAATCGAATCCGCATAATTTATAAGCAGCTTCCTTATTGCCATGAAGCAGTTCTTCACGAATCGGAGAACCCGTCAGGACCGCTTTGTCGGATGGCAGAAGTTTGAAAGTTTCCGGGAAATTACAGCATACTTTTCTGGCTACCGGGATACAGAGTTTATTGGCCAGTCCGGGTGTCATATCGGATTCATGAACGACACAGGGAACGCCCAGGGAAGCAGCAGCCCTGACAACGGGGACGCTGACGAAGCCGCCTTTGGAAAAAACAATATCGGGATTGATCTCCTTCAGATATTTTCTTGCTTCCGCCATACCCTTGAGTACGCGGAAAGGGTCTGAAAAATTTTTCGGGTCAAAATATCTGCGGAACTTGCCTGTTGCGATTCCATAATAGGGAATATCGAAATCTTCAATTAATTTTTTCTCTATGCCGTCATAGGATCCCATATAAAAAATTTCATAGCCCAGTTCCTTTAACTTGGGGATTAAAGCAATATTGGGCGTTACATGTCCGGCCGTTCCGCCGCCGGTCAATACGATTTTTTTGCTCATATAAAAAAAGCCTCCTGGAAATAGATATACTGTTTAGTTAGCACCTGCTGCAATCTGCTCAAGCGCACAAGCCAGTTGATCCGGACAGGATGTACTTTTGAAACCACATTTGATTCCCTTCAGTTTTCGGATGGCGTCTTCCGTTTTCATGCCGGTAACGAGGCTGGAAATTCCCTGTAAGTTACCGTTGCATCCGCCTACAAACGAAACGTGTTTGATGATGTCGCCTTCCACTTCGATATTAATTGTATTAGAGCATACGCCCTGCGGTTTATATACCATAATGATGACCTCCATTCATACACAGCCTGTAAAAATTGTATTATACAGTATGACCCCACTATATCACAAATTTATTACAGTTTCCAGTGCTTATGGGCAGAAATAGAAGAAATGCACACGAAATATGAAGAAATTTAGGGATGCCTTACACGTTCGGAATGATTGAGATTCGTTTGTCTTCTGCCTATAATAGATTTATAAATAAGGAAAGAAAGGCGTGATCATCGATATGCTGCAAATTATATTTAAACATCCCGAATTTATGATTCCTATCCTGATTTTATTGTCTCTTAGTATTATATGTCAGATCAGCATGGGTGTGCTCTGTCATAAACTGATCTGGGAATCGGAAAATATGTCATCAACAGCCAATAAATCTCTGCAGCAGCTGAAGTTGAAATTTTCAAGCTGTTGTCAGCTACATGAAGGAATGTCCAATATTTCCGTTTTTGTGGACAAGTATATGAATCAGTTGAAAATAGGCGGATTTTCCTTATCTGTTCTGAAGCATCTATCTGGCCAGCTTGTGTTATTGTCTATTTTGATTTCCGGGATTGGCGCCTGTCGGGGAATTATCATGGGAGAATCCGTTCTTTATATTGTTCCTTATTATATCATCAGTTTTCTGGGATTATACTGCTATTTTGCAATTTCTTCCCTTGTTGATATTTCGGGAAAAACACAGATACTGCGCACGAATCTGATTGATTATCTGGAAAACCATCTGGTAAACAGATTGGAACAGACGACATTGGATATGAAGCTTGTACAGGGAGAAGAGATGGCGGCAAAGGAAAATGTTCAGACGGAAGAAAACGCAAAGATAAGAGAAAGTGAGCAGGAAAAGAAAATGCAGGAGCAAAACGAAGCGGAGTCTGCGGTTCTTTCTCATACGGAAGCGAAGGAACTGGAATCGCTGCTCAGGGAATTTCTGGTATAAAAAATCGAGTGCCTGGGCACTCGATTCAGAGAATGCTACGCATTCTCTCTGAAAGGATTTACATTGCTTTGCTGCACGGTTATGTTTTGGAAATTATGCAGTGGTTCGTAACGCATCTTTCATGGACTTAACATATTCTCCAATATATTCCGGTGCATCTTTTCCGTATTTCTCTAACAGTTTGATGATTGCAGAACCGACGATGGCGCCGTCGGAAATCTTCGCCATTTTCTGTGCCTGTTCGGGTGTGGATATGCCAAAACCGATGGCACAGGGGATATCGGTATTCTGGCGGACGACCTCGACAATGGATGCGAGGTCTGTTTTGATTTCGTTTCTCATGCCGGTAACGCCAAGGGAAGAAACGATGTACAGAAATCCTTCCGCTTCTTTGGCAATCATGGCAATGCGGTTTTCTGATGTAGGCGCGATGAGCGAGATTAAATCTACATTGTACGCATGGCAGGCTGACAGAAATTCTTCTTTTTCCTCAAAAGGCAGGTCGGGCAGTATCACGCCGTTGATGCCGATATCGCGACAGGTGGACAGGAACCGTTCGGTGCCGTAAGAAAAAATGACATTGGCATAAGTCATAAAGACAAAAGGCGTTGTAACATCCTGCCGGAGTTCTTTGACAAGGGAAAAAATCTTATCCGTTGTAACGCCGCCATTCAGGGCGCGGAGATTTGCTCCCTGAATGACAGGGCCTTCCGCTGTCGGGTCAGAAAAGGGTATGCCGAGTTCGATAAGGTCGGCGCCGTTCTCCACTGCTGCGCGGACGGCGGCTGCGGTCGTTTCCAGGTCGGGGTCGCCGCAGGTGATAAAGGCGATAAAAGCCTTTCCGTTCTCGAAAGCTGATCTTATATTATTCATGAATATCCTCCCCTCTGTAACGGGCAATAGCGGCGCAGTCTTTGTCGCCTCTTCCCGATATGGTAATGACGATGATCTGTTCTTGATCCATTTTTGGCGCAATCTTCATGGCATGTGCGATAGCGTGCGCCGACTCGATTGCGGGAATGATGCCTTCCGTCTTTGACAGGTATTCAAAAGCGCATACCGCTTCATCGTCTGTCACGGGCACATATTCCGCTCTGCCGGTATCGTGCAGATACGCATGTTCCGGGCCGATGCCGGGATAATCCAATCCGGCGGAAATCGAATAAACGGGCGCAATCTGCCCAAATTCATCCTGGCAGAAATAAGACTTCATTCCGTGGAAGATGCCGGCTCTTCCTGTATTGATGGTAGCGGCGGTCTCAAAAGTATCGATGCCCCTTCCGGCCGCTTCACAGCCGATGAGTTTTACGTTTCTGTCCTCAATAAAATGATAAAAGCTTCCAATCGCATTGGAACCACCGCCGACGCAGGCGATGACTGCATCCGGGAGTTTTCCTTCTTTGGCAAGAATCTGCTCCCTGATCTCTTTCGAGATGACCGACTGAAAATCGCGGACAATGGTCGGAAAGGGGTGGGGGCCCATGACCGAGCCGAGGCAGTAATGCGTATCTGCGATGTGGGATGTCCATTCGCGCATGGCTTCGGAAACGGCGTCTTTTAAGGTTGCAGTTCCTGACTTGACCGGAACCACTTCCGCGCCGAGCAGGCGCATACGATATACGTTAAGGGCCTGACGGATAGTATCTTCTTCTCCCATAAAGACAACGCATTCCATATCAAGCAAGGCAGCGGCGGTAGCCGTGGCAACGCCGTGCTGTCCGGCGCCCGTTTCCGCGATAAGGCGGGTCTTGCCGATTTTTTTGGCGAGCAGCGCCTGACCGAGTACGTTGTTGATCTTGTGGGAGCCGGTGTGGTTCAAATCTTCCCGCTTGAGATAAATTTTGGCGCCGCCGAGGCTGCGGGTCATTTTTTCCGCAAAATAAAGCCTTGACGGTCTGCCGGCGTATTCATTGAAAAGTTCTGATAATTCCCGGTTAAATGCGGGGTCGTTCTTATAACGATTGTATGCCTCTTCCAGTTCGATTACGGCGTTCATCAGAGTTTCGGGGATATATTGTCCGCCGTGAGAGCCGAAACGGCCGTTTGGATTTGTCATGTTCTTTCCTTCTTTCTTATTCATGAATTTTTTTAATGCTTTTTCTTCGTTTTTTCATATACTGGTTGTTGTGTCGTCCAGGGACCTTACGGCATTGACAAAAGCCGTCATCTTGTTTCGGTCTTTATGGTCGTCTGTCTCAATGCCGGAGCTGACATCGACAGCATAGGGAGCCAGCGTCCGGACAGCGTTTTCGGCATTGTGGATGGTCAGGCCGCCGGCCAGAAAGTAGGGGCGGCTGACTTTTTTCAGCAGATGCCAGTCGAACGTCGTGCCGGTTCCGCCGTCGCCAGAATCGAGAAGCACATAGTCGGCGCTGCTTTCATTGGCGGCTTCGATACCCTGTTTTGTATCGATGCGGAAGGCTTGAATGAGCGGCTTATCGGTAAGGTTTCGTAACTGGCGGATATAACTTTCGGATTCGCCGCCGTGAAGCTGGACGATATCGATGATTCCGGCTTCCAGATATGCGGCGGTTGTTTCGGGATTTTCGTTTACAAATACGCCGACCGCCTTAATCGCGGAATCTAATCGTTTTTTCAGGGCGGCGGCCTGTTCCATGCTCACATAGCGTTTACTTTTCGGAGCAAAGACGAAACCGATATATTCCGGCTGTAACGCATTTGCCGCTTCGATATCGCAAGGTCTTGAAAGGCCGCAGAGTTTGATTTTTGTCATGGAAATCCTCCGTTTTCTTCAAGTCTTTATTCAGATTTCGTTTGTGTTTTCCCCGTATGGAATCGTCATCCGCTCCGCAGATTGGCGAGCGCCCCTTTTTTGTCCGCCGCCCGCATCAGCGTTTCGCCGATCAGGACTGCATCGGCGCCGATTTCCCGAAGCTTCTGAATGTCTGCTGCATTTTGTATGCCGCTTTCGGAGACGAACAGAACGCTGTCCGGTATCAGGGCGCGCAGGCGGCGGCTGTTTTCGGTATCGACGGAAAAGTCTTTCAGGCTGCGGTTGTTGACGCCGATGATGCGGGCTTTGGCATTCAGCGCCATTTGAACCTCGTGTTCGTCGTGCGCTTCCACCAGAGCCGACAGGCCCAGTTCGTCGCAGATATCGATATATTCCCGAATCTGTGTTTCCGACAGGATGGAGCAGATCAGGAGTACAGCGGAGGCGCCCAGTAATTTTGCTTCATAAATCATATATTCATCGACAGTGAAGTCTTTCCGCAGGCATGGGATGGAAACGGCCTGCGCGATTTCTTTCAGATAGTCGTTGCTGCCGAGGAACCATTTCGGTTCTGTCAGCACGGAGATACAATCCGCCTCGGCGGCTTCGTAATCCCTGGCAATCTGTAAATACGGAAAATCCGGTGAGATCAGTCCTCTGGAGGGGGAGGCCTTTTTGCATTCGCAGATAAAAGATATTTCCGGTCTTCGCAGCGCCTGCTCAAAAGGAAATTCTTGGCGGGTGTAAAGACGGGTGGGAAATTCTTCGTAGGACTGCAGTGCCTGTTGTTTGATTTCTTTCAGTGATATTATTTTCTTTGCCTGCTCGACGCGTTCTTTCGCATGGCCGGCAAGCTGGTCTAAGATGGTCATTGTTCTGCGGTTCTCCTTTCGTAGTCCAAATTTCACTCCGGTCGATTGCTCACTTCGATTAAGTTTCGGAGCGTTTCTGCTGCCTTGCCGGAATCGATCAGTTCTGCGGCGAGGCGGATTCCTGCTTCCATGCTTTCGGCTTTTCCGCCGACATAAAGGGCAGCGCCCGCATTCATCAGAACGGCATTGCGTTTATGACCTTTTTCCCCGTTCAGAATGGCGTGTACGATTTCTGCATTCTCTTCCGGTGTGCCGCCGGCAAGGTCGGCTTTGGTACAGCGTTCGAATCCGAATTGTTCGGGGGTGATGACATAGGATTTGAACCAGCCGTCTTTTATCTCGCAGACAGTCGTCGGCGCGCTCATGGAAATCTCATCCAGTTTATCCTGACCGTATACGACCATACCGCGTTCGACACCGAGATTGATCAGAACCTGTGCTAACGGTGCGGTCAGGTATTCGTCATACACGCCGAGAAGCTGCATCTTCGGGCTGCCGGGATTTGTGAGAGGGCCGAGGATGTTAAAGACGGTACGGAAACCGAGTTCTTTACGGATAGCGCCGACATATTTCATGGAAGTATGATATTTCTGGGCGAAAAAGAAACACATGCCGACTTCGTTCAAAAGTTCGATACAACGTTCAGGGCTTTGCTGAATGTTCACGCCAAGCGCTTCCAGACAATCGGCTGTTCCGCATTGTGAGGAAGCCGCGCGGTTGCCGTGTTTGGCTACTTTGACGCCGCCTGCCGCACAGACGAGGGCGGTGGTGGTGGAAATATTAAAGCTGTGCGCATTGTCGCCGCCCGTTCCGACGATTTCCATCAGTTCCATATCGGTCTCGACTTTCATAGCATGGTCTCTCATGGCAGCGGCACAGCCGGCAATTTCGTCAGTCGTTTCCGCCTTGGCGCTTTTGGTGGAGAGAGCCGAAAGAAATGCGGCGTTCTGTGTCGGCGTTGTTTCACCGCTCATAATTTCATTCATAACGGTGTATGTCTCATCATAGGTGAGGTCTTCTTTGTTTACGATTTTTACGATTGCTTCTTTGATCATGGTCATATCCTCCTACTTGTTTGAAATAATTGTGCAATAAGGTTGAGGGCATAAGCAGACTGTTGCATGTTGCTCGTCATAAACTTTCTGAGCCGGGTCTTCATGCAAGCATGATACCCGTCTCATAAAGTTTCTGACTCTGCTTATGCGCGCAAAAAAAGTCCTTGACAGATAGATTCTGTCAAGGACGAATAAACTTTTATCCGCGGTGCCACCTTGATTTACGGAAAGACTTCCGTACGCTTAGCAGGATACCAACATATCCCCGGCAACTGACGTATGCCTGCACGTTGCAGAATACTTTGCAAAATACAGGGTTTCTGTATGACAGTTCTGTGTAACAGAAAGCTGTATCCGCATTTGACTGCACCCTCAGCGGTCCATTTGACAACTTGTTTCTCCCCCGATTCTCAGCATCACGGGTTCTCTGTACAGGCATCATTGCCGTTATCTCCGCTTCAACGGTTTAGCATATTAAATTTTCGTTTATTCTAGCACGCTCTTTTTGGGATGTCAAGAGGGGCGGAAAAATTTTTAAAGCGTGCGTAACAGTTCATCGTCCTGACCGGGCGGCGTATGGTTCCTTTGGAGGCACGCTTTCGCTCCGCGAAAAATCGCAGCGGTACTAAGTTCAAAAGGTGCAAGCACCTTTTTCACTAACTACCGGCGTTTTTCCAGGGCCTCCGCAGGAACCATACGCCGCCCGGTCAGGACGATGAACTGTTACGCGTGGCTTTCCAATGCTTTTTAAACTGTATTACCAGCTTTTCTCAAGCCTGCCGTTGAAATCTACACTGTATGGATTGTCCGAAGCGTTCTGCAGCTTCTCATAAATTTCCCTTCTTGCGTCGCTGTCTCCTTCTGACCAGTATTCATATCCGGTGAAATAGCTTTCCATGTAATCGTCCCATGAATCAAAGCTTGCCTGAACTGTTTCTGCGATAAGCAGGGAAGCGTCAAGCGCTTCTTCCAGCGTATAGTATCCCGCCAGATAAAAGTTTGCGAGCTGGCTTAATGCGCGGTTATAATCCCAGCCCGATGCGGCATCTTCGCCGTATTTTTCATATCTGCCATACCATCTCGCATAATATTCGGCGCCTTCTTCGTTCAGGTCAAAGTTTTCAAGCAGGAAATCTGCTCTTTCATCTGCATCGATTTCACCGATTCCGGCGCTTTCAAGAATTTCCATATCCGCGGTAAAATCTATCCGATGGCCTTCGGAAAGCAGCCATTCCAGCGTTTCATCTGCCGAATCCTTATCCGTGACGCCCCAGCTGTTCTCCAGGACATATTTTGCGGCCGCCTGATTTGCTTCATTTGGTTCAAGGCCGCCATAAATCTGATAATCCCACCTGTTCGCGTCGATCAATATGGCATTGGAAGCATTGAACCACCGGATCGTATCCGACAGTTCCGTATCAGAGGAGATTTTGGCCTCGATGATTTCTGCATTTTCCTTGAAAGAGGCGCATACGGATTCAAAATAATCATCGCTGTGCGGTTTTAATTTTGATTCGGCATTCATCAGCATATAATGTGCGTAATCCGTTTCCCCATATACGACGCATATTTCATATTCCGTATTATTTTCCGTTACCTGATAGATGTATGCTTCGATATTATCAAACGCTGTATTTGCCGGTGCGTCTATTTTTGTCCTGCCGGAAAGATTATTCGACTCTTCCGTAAACTCTATGACTTCTTTCAGACTCGAATAACCGCCCAAAAGACCGCCATTCTTGGGGAATTGCATGACTGCTAATGCACTGGTATCCAATTTGTCAGGTGACTCTAATCCCAGCCAGTTTTCCATTCCCATATTGTCCGATTCGACATAATTTTCGTCGGCTTCGAGGCTGTAGGTTCCGTCCTGTGAAGTAAATTCTTTCATGTTAACTGGGTTGACCTGTTTGCCGCAGCCCGTCAGGAGCAGCAGCGCAGAGATTGCTGCCAGTATCCTTATTTTTCCGATTTTTTTCATGTTGTTTCCTCCCGTTTTATTAAATTATATTTCTAAATAAATCTTTACCAGCTTTTTTCGAGTTTCATGTTAAAGTCTATGCTGTATGGATTATCTTCGGCGCTTTGAAGAGCCTCGTAGTCTTCTGTCATTCCGGCGTTGGTATATCCTTGAGTCCAGTAATAATACACATATCCGATAAAATAGCTTTCTATGTAATCATCCCATGAGTCGAAGTTTGCCTGAATTGTTTCTGCTATGACAAGAGATGTATCAAGAGCCTCTTCCGATGTATAGTATCCTGCCAGATAAAGATTGGCGGTCATATATAATGCAAGGCTGTAATCCCAGCCTGCGAAGACCTTTTCACCGTTTTCCAGATATAAGTCGTATAATATTACATGATCTTTGGCGCTCTCTTCTGTTAATCCAAAAGAATCCATCAGGAAGGCGGCCCGTTGGTCTTTATCGATTTTTCCCATTCCGGCATCTGCAAAAAGGTTCATATCCTTTGCACAGTTTGTCCGATAGCCTTCGGAAAGCAGCCAATCCAGTGCTGCCTCTCCGGAAGCCCTGTCTGTGATATCGTATTTTGCACTCAGGGAATATTTTGCAACCAGTTGATTATCTTTATTTGGCTCAAAACCGCCATATAACTGATAATCTCCACCGTCTGAATAAATTTGGAGAGCATTGGCGGTGTTGAACCATCGGATTGTATCCGATATTTCTATGATCTCGACAACGGGATCAGGCTTTTCCTGTATGGTATCCGCATTTTCCGGCGCTGCGGTTTCTGTTGTTTCTGCTACATTGGAAACGCTGCCCTTTTCACGATTCGTCCAAAAATGCAATACGACCACAGCGGATATGACTACCGTAACGCTGCAGACAAGAATTACCGCAGCCCATGCTTTGACGGTTTTCGGGGATTGCAGGTCGGGAAATTTTTTCTGCATTATATGAGGAATCATCAAGAACAGGAACCCTATTATAATAAATATAATTCCCAAGATAGATGAGAACATCTTTTTTCCCTCCGCTTCCCGTTATATGAAACCGTTTTACAGAAAAAAGTATACCACAGAAAACCAGACAAATACAGTGGTCAATCAGGGGATTTTAACCCCTGCAACCGTCAGTTGACAGATTTCCAAGCGCTATTGATGGCTATTTTTTCAATCATGAGGTACAATTTATATACAACCGGGTTGATAAAATTTATTAGGAAAGATAGAAAGGGGATAAGAAAATGACACTTGGAGAAAAGATTTACAGACTGCGTTCGGAGAAGGGTCTCTCACAGGAAGCTTTTGGAGATATGCTTGGCGTATCCAGACAGTCGGTATCGAAATGGGAAACGGACCAGTCTCTGCCGGAACTGGAAAAAGTCGTTGCAATCAGCGAACTGTTCGGAATCAGCACTGATTATCTGTTGAAGGAAAATGAGGAAAAGCCGGAAGGTTTCGCCGCCGGGACAGGAAATGTCAGGTCAAAAAGACCGCATTATGAATATAAAAGTAAGAAGACGGTAAAAGGACTCCCGCTTGTTCATGTGAATTTTGGACTGGGCATGTACCGCGCAAAGGGTATTTTTGCAATTGGAAACATAGCGACCGGCGTATTTGCATTGGGATTTATCTCCGCCGGGATGATTGATATCGGTCTGCTTGCTTTCGGCCTTCTGGCTTTCGGAACGATAGCGGTCGGGCTGGTCAGCATGGGTTCGCTGGCTGTTGGCTGTATTGCGTTTGGGGCCATTACATGCGGTATTTTTTGCATGGGAGCATTGAATTTTGGTCAGTTCTGTTTCGGTGCGCTATCCTATGGAAAGCAGGTCGCAGTCGGCGACGAAGCGCATGGGAAAATTGCGCTCGGATTCAGCCGGGCGGCGGGTGAGATTTATCAGGAGATAAATAAAGACGGAAACTTTGACTATCAGACGATAGAAAGGCTGATCGATGAAAATGTATCTCCTTATTGGTGGCCTTTCCGGGAGTGGATGAAGGGGATTGTTGGGAGGATGGGACTGTAAAATGCTCATGTTGTTCATAATGGGAATAGGAGTTTCCTTAGTTTTAACAGCGATAATGATAATAGGAATTGTATTTGGATTATAGGAGAGCGAGGTCTATGAAAAAAAGAAAAGTGATGATGGTTCTCTTGACGATTATTATGCTTCCTTTTATTTTTATCATTATATTAATGATATTTGGAAATGGGAAACTTATTTTGCCGGTTGAAAAAAAGAAGCTTTTGAATTGTCAATAGATGATGCATCATATGCACAGAAACTGACTGTGAAAGATGGTATAATTGTCAATGAACAGGAGAAACCGGTAATATTGCAAGGACTAATGGTGCCAGAAGCCAGAAGACTAAATCAAGAAGACAAATTTAATAAGGAATATTTTGAAGAAGTTTTTGCCTGTGGTGGGAATGTGATTCGGATTCCTATTCATCCGGAGGCATGGGAACAAGATGAATACTATCTATGGAGATACCTGGATCCTATCGTTGAATGGGCTGTGAAAAACAATAAATATGTTATCCTTGATCTGCATTTTATCGGAAACATTGAAAACGGGAGAGGAGATGAAATGCCCAATATTAAAACGGAACCAATGGTTTTTTCCGTGGAGTTCTGGAAGCTTGTGGCCGGATATTTTAAAGATGTACCCAATGTGATCTTTGAAATATATAATGAACCGGCGCTCATTGATAATAAGACCTGGAGCCAAAGCGCACAGCTTTTAGTAGATACAATCAGAGATACCGGAGCAAAACAGATCATTATTGTCAGCGGAACAGAGTATTCTTATGATTTGTCCTATTGGGCTAAAAATCCGATGCAGGAATCAAATATTGTATATGCCACACATATATTTCCAAATAGAAAAAAGGGATTGCAGATATTGGATGAAATGTCTGATAACATACCGGTTATTGTAACAGAATGGGGATATATTTCGAATGAAGAGCCGGCAAAACAGGACTATTTGGTAGGCGAACGGGATAATTACGGTATACCAATGCTTCAGCTAATGGAAAGAAAAGGCGTTAGTTGGGTTGCGTGTTGGTATGATGATAATTGGGAGCCACCAATGTTTTGCAAGAACAGCAATGAAAAAACAAATTGGGGAGAGTTTATTCTGGAGTATTTATCAGATGATAAGTATAAAGAAAATTGATAGTTGCAAAGGAGGTCAGCTTTCTGCAAGAGCAGACAAAGAACAAGGATATTTTGTTGTGAATGCAGGAGATATATGGTAAAATTTTAGTATTACAGAGAATGGCAGATTCTAAATATAAGGAAAAAAGAAATGAAATATTATATATCATTTCCAAAAGAGAATTTATTACAGCGATTATCTTAATAATAGGATTAATACTTTTATTTAGGGGAATCCATTCATACTATAAAACTTCCTAATACATATATACCACATAGATATACAAATATATTACCCATATGAGAATATAGGGTAAAACGTCCGTTCGTGATGACTTGTGCAGCTAAAGTTTTTGTATCTGATTGAAATATAGTTTGCCTGTGCAAGTATGTTTCCTCTATTGTCAGCCACAATCGATATTCCATTGTTTGTGTGCCGAATGATATTGTTTCCATTTTCAACGGCGTATACAATCGCAGTTTTTGTGGCAATCAATGTCATTTCCTGCCAATCAGAAGCAGGAACCAACAAAATATCCACATTGCTTTTTCCTGCCTGCCGTATCTTTGATGCAAAAGCCATATTGGAGCATATGAACGAAGCAGGCTTCCCATATTCCGTATTGAAGCTTTGCAGTTCTCCGTCGCCTTTTTGACACAATTCTTCAATAGAACGTCCATACTTATAATATTCCGCCATCTGTTCCCCTGCGGATTAAATGCGATTGTTTTATTTTCTTTTAAACTTTCATAGGGCATTTTCACTAAAAGAGAAACAATCAGATTAATACCTTCTTCCCTGCAGTAATTGATGCTTTCTGCAAAAGTGCCGCTTTATCCCGCTTGAGAACTTCTCCATTCAGTTCAGACCAGAAAACGATCTTTGCGCCGGCTTCTGACTCCTGCTTTGTTTTGATGAAACATCCGTCACAGCCGCCAGTTTCTCTTGTGTGTTTGCCATATTTTCATCCGTAAAGGTATCTGTATAACGAGTATTACAGACAGCTCTGGGACCGACAGGGATGGTAAAGTTCCTGGAAGAATATGATAATGGCGGAAGCGGAGATTATACAAAGGAAAAATACGAACAGCCGGACTTATCAATTGATGATATTTTAAATATGAAGTAATAGAAGAGCAGCACCAATGTGGGTGTTGCTTTTTTTATTCCTAACACGCAAATAAAATCCCCGAATAAGTGATTGGTTTTTCGCCCGCCCTTGTTTACAATAGAGACAGGTAGGAGGAAGCAGTCATGATACGAAAAGCACAGATCAAAGATATTTCCCGTCTGGCGGAAATAGAAGTTTTTGGAAAAAGAGTCGCGTACCGCCCAATCTTTCAGGATGATGACGGTTCGTTTAACCAGATTCAGGTCGGCAGTATCATCGAAGAATACCGGCAGAATCCGGCTCTGCTCGAACACATATCCGTGTATGATGACGGCATCGTGAAAGGTATCATCAACTGGAAAGATTACCCGGATAACGGCAGAACGGACGAAATAGAATTATTCTGTTTTTATGTGGAGCCTTTTTTCAAGGGGCAGGGAATCGGCTGGGCGCTGTTGCAATATTTATGTGAGGAAGCCATAAAACAGCATAAGAAAACCCTGTATGCGTGGGTATTGAAAGAAAATGCCCCGGCAAGACGGTTCTATGAACGGAACGGTTTTGCGGCGGACGGCCGGGAAGGGCTGGTAGAAGGCACGACGGCTTATCATATGTGTTATGTGAAGAAATTATCTTAAAAGAGAGGGGGGAAGGGCAAGTGTCAAGGATTCAACTGCGGATTTATGATTTGAGAAAAAGGAAACAGATTGGGCAGAGGGAGCTTGCGGAGCAGCTTAATGTATCGGTTCAGACGGTCAGCAAATGGGAAAATGAAATCAGTATGCCGGATATTTCCCTGCTGCCGGACATTGCGGCATTTTTTCAGGTGACAGTGGATGAAGTTCTGGGGTTGAGACCGCTTCCGGGGGAAGAGTATATTCCCGTTCCGAGCGGAGAAAAGGATTATTGGGAATCCCGGCTGAATTATCTGAAAGCGTGCAGAAAATCTTTTTGGAATGAGGATTATCTGGAATTTCTGGTAGAAAAAGTGTGGAAGGTCGAGAGGCCCGTACGGATATTGGACTGCGGCTGCGGATTTGGATATGTGGGACAGATGCTTCTGCCGCTCTTGCCGGAGGGAAGCAGTTATACGGGAATTGATTTCAGCCGGAATATGGTCGAAGAGGGGAAAAGGCTGTTCGAGGAAGCCGGACTGCGGGGAGATTTCATCTGCGATGATTTCCGGACTTACCGTTTTCGGGAAAGTTATGATTTCGTGATCAGTCAGGCGGCGCTGCGCCATGCCGGAAATGCGCAGGCATTCCTGCATAAAATGGTCGAACAGGCCAAAAGCGGCGGTCTGGTGGCGGCGATCGATGTCAACCGGGAATTTGAATGTGACGGATTTTACCTGGACGGCATGGATTATCAGGAGCTTTGTGCCCGCGGCGGCTTTCGGAAAATGTGGAGCAGGGAGCTTCTTTGTCAGGACAGGGATTATGCTGTTGGGATGCGTCTGCCCGTCATGATGCGGAAAGAGGGACTTGTCGATGTCGATGTGCGGATGAATGACCGGGTCAGCTTCGTAACGCCGGGTAAGGCGGATTATGCGGAGAGCGTGGAAAATCTTCTGGCGGAGAAACAGTGGGAGAAGGCATGCAGCGCGGAAGAAGAAGAAAAAGTCATTCAGCAGTTCATTAATCACGGCATGGACAGAAAAGAGGCGGAAAGTTATTGCCGGAAACAGCGGAAGATACAGGCTTATATGGAGGAGAACAGAGAAAATCTGACCTATCTGCAGTGGCGCGGGCTGGTCATTAGTTATGGATGGAAAGCGTAAAGAACGAGAAGGGGTCTTTTTATGAAGGCTTTTATAAAGAAAGGATGCTCTTGACAGTTTTCGGTGAATCAGACATACTGGTGTGAAGAGAGTTTCTAAGCTTGCAAAGAGCGCAGATTAAGAAATTTAATCACTTTACACTATAAATGGAGGTTTTGCATGAAACTTGTAG
Source organism: uncultured Lachnospiraceae bacterium (assembly GCA_947178125.1). Taxonomy (GTDB): domain Bacteria; phylum Bacillota; class Clostridia; order Lachnospirales; family Lachnospiraceae; genus UBA3282. Next base: position 17,462 of record CAMWXB010000042.1, read on the forward strand.
TTCTGGAACGAAACAGCGCGGGCACGGATATCGACGTGTCGTGCTTTGAGAAATTCGGAGAGGTGACTTATTATCCAAATTCGACGGCGGAAAATGCGGCGGAGAGGATTGGAGATGCGGAAATCGTTATTTCCAACAAGACACCGCTCAATGAAAGCAATTTGAAGGATGCGTCAAAGCTTGGACTGATCTGTTTGCTCGCCACGGGATATGATAATGTCGATCTGGCATATTGCAAGAGCCGGGGCATCAAGGTGGCCAATGTGGTCAATTACTGTACGCCTGCGGTGGCGCAGCACACGCTTCTGCTTGCGATGATGCTATCGGAGAAAATCGCTTATTACGACGATTATGTGAAGTCGGGAGCTTACAGCGCACAGGACAGGTTTTCTCATTTTGACAGATTGTTTCACGATTTGGAAGGGAAAACATGGGGCATCGTCGGCATGGGCAGTATCGGGCATAAAGTAGCTGAACTGGCTTCGGCGTTTGGGTGTAAGATCATTTTCTATTCCGCTTCCGGGAAAAGCACCTGTACGGATTATGAACGGGTGGAGTTTGATACTTTGCTGAGTGAATCGGATATTTTGTCGCTGCATTGTCCGCTCAGCGACAGAACAAGAAATCTGATCGATAAAGGCGCTTTTGATAAAATGAAGAAAACGGCGATTCTGATTAACGTGGCGAGAGGGCCCGTGGTCGATACGCAAGCTTTGTACGAGGCGCTCGTAGAAGAAAAGATTGCGGCGGCAGGACTGGATGTGCTGGAGAAAGAGCCGATGGAAGCTTCCAACCCGCTGCACCAGATCAAGGACAGCACCAAACTGATCATTACGCCGCATATGTCTTGGGCGAGCGTGGAGTCGAGAACTCGCCTGATAGAGGAAATTGTAAAAAATATCGAGGCTTTTCTGGACGGAAAGGACAGGAATATTGTAAATTTATAGAAACCATTATATAAATCAGAGAGGAGAAGATAAATGGGAATTGTCATTAAAAACGCACTGGTCATTGTGCCGCAGGGAGAAGAAGATATTATTAAAGAAACAAGTCTTTATATTGAAGGAGACAGGATTACGGGTATCGGAGAGATGCCTTCCGGTTTTGCAGAAGATAAAGTCATAGACGGAACAGACAGGCTTGTCATTCCGGGACTGATCAACTGTCATACCCATTCTTATATGTCTTTTATGCGGAATGTGGCGGATGATCTGTCTTTTATGGATTGGCTGTTTGGAACGATCGACCCGATCGAGCAGCAAATGACGGACGAGGATACTTATTGGGGCGCGAATCTGGCAATCATCGAGATGATGAAAAGCGGAACGACCTGCTTTAACGATATGCAGATGAATATTCACCAGACAACGCGTGCAGTCAAAGAATCCGGTATGCGTGCGGTCATCAGCCGCGGGCTGGTAGGAAACGGGAATGATGAAGGCGGGCAGATGCGTCTGCGCCAGGCATATGAGGAAAGGGATGCGGCAAAAGACTGCGACCGGCTGACCTTTTTACTCGGCCCCCATGCGCCGTATACCTGTGATGAAGCATTCCAGAAAATCGTATCGGATGAAGCGAAGAAGAACGGAATGGGCATTCACATGCACCTTTCGGAGAGCGTGAGCGAGATTGAGCAGATTCGGGAAAAGTACGGTTGTACGCCGATTGAACTGGCTGAGAGAGCGGGCATTTTCGATGTCCCGGCGATCATAGCGCATTGTGTGCAGGTAACGGATAAGGATATCGATATTTTGAAAGCGCACAATGTCAGTGTCGTGACTAATCCGGCAAGCAACATGAAGCTCGGAAACGGGTTCGCACCGGTTGCGAAGATGTTGGAGAAAGGCGTAAACGTCTGCCTCGGCACGGATGGCGCGGCGAGCAATAACTGCCTGAATATGTTCCATGAATTAAGCCTCCTGACCCTGATTCATAAAGGCACTGGCAAAACACCGCAGTGCATCAGCGCCAAAGAGGGATTCCGCATCGCGACGATCAACGGCGCTAAGGCGCTGGGCCTTGAAAAAGAAACGGGTTCCATCGAGGTCGGCAAGAAAGCCGATCTGGCAATCTTAAATCTGAATACGCCTGCTCTGACGCCGAGAAATAATCTGATTGCGGGCCTTTCCTATTCCGCGAATGGATCCGAAGTGGATACTGTCATCATCAACGGACAGGTCACGATGGAGGACCGGAAGATTTTGACGATGGACGAAGAACTGGTTTATCGGAAAATCAATGAAATTATTGTCAGAATGGGACTGGATAAGAAAGTGTATTAAAAATGTCGCCGGCATTTTCTCTATTATCGGGAAAAGCCGGCGATTTATGTATTTTATAAAGAGTTTCTGTTTAATCTGTCATATAAGTAATTTTGCTTTCTTCTGTGATTTTAGGAATCAGTTCTCATCCTTAAACATCTCAATGATCCGTTCCATACGTTTCAGGTCTTCTTCATTGTGTTCTACCAGCTGGGCATTGCCCTGTACGGCGTCGGCAACTTCCAGCGTTTTCTGCGCAATTCCGGTTATACTGTCTGCTGATTCGCCTACGGTCGTATTGATGCCGTCCACGGAATCCGCTATGGATACGATGGCATCCAACAGGGATTCGATTTCCTGGCTGATAATCGTCATATCGCTTTCAAATTCAGCGGCATCCTGTGTATACTGATCTGCTACCTGCATAAATTCGTCATAATCTTTTAGAACGGTATGTTCCAGGAAGCCGGTGCTCTGATTCAGGCAGTCGGCAAGATTGTGTACCGCAATAATGACATCGTCGATAATGCCTTTGATATCGCCTGCGGTGGAAGAGGTCTGGGAAGCCAGTTTGCCGATTTCATCGGCAACGACTGCAAATCCGCGGCCGGCCTCTCCTGCTCTTGCGGCTTCGATAGAAGCATTGAGAGCCAGAAGATTTGTCTGACTGGAAATGTCCAGAATGGCCTGTGTCAGCTGGTTGATCTTCTCGACTGCTTTTGACTGTTCCATTGCTTCCGTGGCTTTCCGGCTGACCTCCTCATACATGGTGGTCGTTTTACTGCTTGCCGAATCGGTAGTAGATTTCAGGTTATCGGCACGGTTTCTGCTTTCGATGGAAGTGGTAAGACCTTCCTCGGAGCGTTCCTTGATGACTTTTGAACGTTCTTTGATATTGCCGAGCATTTGGTTGACGTTTTCCATCGTTGCGGCGGTCTGTTCCATAGCCGCTGCAAGTTCCTGTGTCGTATCCGAGTTTTCAAAACTCATCGTATTCACTTGTTCTGTCATTTCGGAAAGCTGGTTCATCGTATTCTGCAGATCGCTGTAAGTCTGCCGGATGTCTGCTATCATCGTCCGCAGATTTGCGCGCATATTATGTAGTGACTGGGCCATAACGCCGGTTTCATCCGCTCTTTTGAAGAGTTTGGCATTAGCCGGATCATGTGCGAAGTTAAACTCTGCGGTTCTTTTTACGGCATCGGTAATCTGCGTGATCGGTCTGGCGATGCCGAGTGAGAGGATGATACCGATAATAGCAGACAGAACGACTGCTACCAGAGCGCCGAGCAGAATAGCGATCGTATTGTTATTGGCCTGTGCCGTAAATTCTTTTTCCGGAACGGTCATGACATAGCGCATTCCGTTCGCTAATATTGTATAGAACATATCTTTGCGCTGTCCATTATAGGAATAAGTAACAAAGGTGTTTTCCTGTGAGTCGTCCGTGATGGCGGCGGCCGCATTGGCAAGACCGCTATCCGCATCTGCAAGAGAGGTTCCGACATCGAGCTCTTTATGGTACATGACCTTGCCGTCTGCGTTTGCCAGATAAGCGTAACCGGCATCAAAGATATTGGACTGGTCTATGATATCGGTAAAGGTGCTGAATTCAATGTCCATTCCGATAATACCGATGGATTCCTCGTTGATATAAATCGGAATGACATAGGATATCATGTAAACATTGATGTTGGAATTTAAATAAGGTTCCATCCAGGTCGGCTTTTTGTTATTGACCGGAATATAATACCAGCCGACATGTTCAAGGTCATCCGGTTCATACATGGAGAAATCGGTCGGGGTTATGCTGGTAAATTCGCCGTCGCTGCTGTCCCTCGTATAGAAAAGACCGCTGGTCGGGTCCGTAAATTCCGGGTTAAAGCGGATATACGCCGTAAGCGTACCGCTGGTATTCTGTGCGATTTCAAGAAGAATATCGGCTATTTCTTCCGTGTAGCTCTCTACATAAGCCGGATTTGTCTTAAATTCTTCTACATCGTCCAGTCTTTCTAAAGCAACGCTGTACAGATTTTCAACGGACAGCTCCACATTGCCCATCATACGGTCCAATACGGCACTCGCGTTCTGGGTGCAGAGCAGCATATATTCTCTTGACGTTTCATCGGAAACGGTCTTAGAAGTGAGAATGCTCAATCCGCCGCACACAATAGCCGACAGAAGCGCACATAAAATGACGGAAGCAATGATTTTTACTTTGATCGTTTTCATAGAAAATACCTCCACATTAATTTGTCAGACAAATACTTCTGATTTTCTTTCAATCTATCCTTCGACCAATGTCGTATAAATTGACAATATTATACAACATCAGCAAGATATTGAAAATAAAAAAATAAAGAAAGAAAAAAGTAAAAAAAGACTAATTTTAATGGCAGTGTATGCCGATATACTTTAAAATAACACTGTCAATTTTTTACCTCGGATTTTTCTCTGGGGGGGGGCAAAGGAATGCTTTCAGTTCAAACAAACATAGCGGCATGGAATGCCGAACGACAGCTTGGAATTACAACAAAGAAAACAGCAAAATCGACGGAAAGACTTTCGTCTGGTTATAAAATTAACCGGGCTGCAGATGATGCGGCCGGGTTATCTATTTCTGAAAAAATGCGCAGACAGGTCAGAGGTCTGACGCAGGCGACGCTCAATGCACAGGACGGTATTTCTATGGTGCAGACGGCGGAAGGAGCCATGAACGAGATTCATGATATGCTCCACCGAATGAATGAATTGTCAGTCAAAGCGGCGACCGGAACCTTAACGGATTCCGACCGGATGATGGTGGATGCGGAAGTTCAGCAGTTGAAGACGGAGATTGACGGGATAACGGACCGGACGACTTTTAATGAAATCGATCTTTTTCCGGATAGCGGACATTCACCGTATTACGCATCCCAAATGGAATCGAAAAATTATGAATTGACCTATGATCTGACGAACGGTTCTATAGCCGTAAACAGCATGGATGGCATGAACGGTGCGGCAGGCGTATCCCGCGCTGTACAGCCTGTTTCCAGCGGAAGCGTTCTGGCGGATACAATTGCAAATGAGTTGATTCCGAAAGCGGCAAAACAGATCATGGATGCTTTTCCGGCATTGAATACTGCGGTCGGTACGGATACGATCAAACTTGGATTGAGTGTTTCTTATATAGATGGGCCGAACCGTACGCTGGCATATGCTTCTTTCCGATTCTATAATAACGGAAAACCTTTCGGAATGGCGATTAAAGTGGATGCGGCGGATTTTAATGCGGCGGATGCTGAGGGAACAGGAAGCCGTGCGGAGGCGCTGCGCTCCACGGTAGCCCATGAGTTGATGCACTCCGTCATGCAGTATACGCTGACAGACGGTATGAGCGGCAGGAAAGGCAGTAAATTTCCGACCTGGTTCGCGGAAGGGACGGCACAGCTTGCCGGAGGCGGTTTTGCGACCGGCTGGAATGATGCGTTGACATTTTATGCGGATAAGCTGACAAGTGAAAATGACACGAGTCAGGATGCGAATTTTAAGAAATACATACAGTATTATACGGTAGCGGGAAGGCCGTACGGACATGGATATCTGGCTGCGGCTTATGCCGGTTATCTCTCGAATATAAAGAACGGCGGTTCGACCGCTGTCACTGGCCAGAATATCGCGGCCGGCATGAATAAGATATTTGAAGACCTGCTGAACGGAAAGCGCCTGGATGCTGCTTTGAAGGACAATTCGGGATATTCGGAACAGCAGTTGAAGGATTTGTTCCAGAATGGCGATGCCGACCTCGTGGAATTTGTAAGAAAACTGTCATACGAGTCGAAAGGCGGTGCGGGTTCCGTTATCACAAATGCGTTGAATGTCGGCGGTTCTTCCTTAATTGATACAAACGGCAGTGACAGTAGATTCTATGTTGACAGTGTCTTCGTCGATCTGAGCGGCCCGGTGGAAATCGGTTTACAGGTCGGCGCGGAGGCGGGACAGCATATAGAGGTGAACCTTTTCCAGATGAATACGATGGCGCTCGGACTGGAAGAGACGAACGTAAGGACGACAGAAGACGCCGATAATGCGATCAATGCGGTCAAAGCGGCGATTACCGCAGTCAGCAGTGCAAGGAGTTATTACGGTGCGATACAGAACCGTCTGGAACATACGATCAACAATCTGGAGAACGTTACGGAAAATACGACGGCGGCGGAATCCCGAATCAGGGATGCAGATATCGCGGAAGAGATGGTTTGGTTTTCCAATAACCAGATTTTGATGCAGGCCGGAACTTCCATGCTGGCGCAGGCGAACCAGCAGAGTCAGATGATACTCAGCCTGTTAGGCTGATAGCAGTCGATGGATGAAAGGGGCATGAATGGGCGAGATAAGGAAGATTACCTGTAAATCATGCGGCAGAGACTGGCAGGTGCAGACGGGATGTGGGCTGCGGCACGGCAAGTTGGAGAATGTTGTTTCCGTTTTCCCGAAGGTAATGCAGAAGGGAATCTATAAGAGCATAGAGGATATGGAATTTCCAATCTATGATTTTGCCTATCGGCCGGCGCATTGTGAATATTGCTGCAAGATTGTGAGCGTTCCGGTCTTTACGCCGATGGGAAAATCGAGTTTTATCGGCGGGTGTCCTGTGTGCGGACATGATACGGAGTTGATTCAGAATGCGGAGGAAACCTTATGTCCCGTATGTGGACAGAAAGCGCTCCGGGAAGAAGAGACAGGGCTCTGGGACTGAAAGGTTCAGGAGCTGTGGTAAAAAAGTTTGTGTATTATGAAAGAAATGCTGGTAAAAAGCATGACTTTTATATACAATAAAGAATAGTGATGATAGGACAGACGACCATCACTATAATAAAAATTCGGCTGGTTACTGTATTTTAATTTTGAAGGAGGAAATTTTATGAGCAGCGAAATCAGAGACATTAACTTAGCCGAGTCAGGCGAAAGAAAGATTGAGTGGGTCAAAAGGAACTGCGACCTGCTTCGTACTCTGGAGAAAGAGTTTTCCGACTCTAAACCGTTTGCAGGGAAAAAGGTAGCTTTGTCCGTGCATCTGGAAGCGAAAACAGCTTATCTGTGCCTCGTATTAAAAGCGGGCGGAGCAGAAATGTATGTAACGGGTTCCAATCCGTTGTCCACGCAGGATGATGTGGCAGCAGCGCTGGTGAAAGCAGGACTGGAAGTACACGCATGGTATGATGCGACGCAGGAAGAGTATGAGAAACACATCCGCCATGTATTGGAGGCGGGGCCGAATATCATCATCGATGACGGTGGAGATTTGGTCAATATGGTGCATAAGGATATGCCGGAGTTGATTCCGAATATCATCGGCGGCTGCGAAGAGACGACAACCGGTATCATCCGTCTGGAAGCGATGAACAAGGCCGGGGAATTAAAATTCCCGATGGTGCGCGTGAACAATGCTGCATGCAAGCATTTCTTCGATAACAGATATGGTACGGGCCAGTCTGTGTGGGATGGTATCAACAGAACGACGAACCTGATCGTAGCGGGCAAGATCGTTGTCGTAGCAGGTTACGGCTGGTGCGGTAAGGGAACGGCATTGAGAGCGAAAGGACTTGGCGCAAGGGTCATCGTTACCGAAATCGACCCGATTAAAGCGATCGAAGCGGTCATGGATGGATTCGATGTTATGCCGATGAAGGAAGCGGCGAAGGTCGGCGATTTCTTTGTTACCGTAACAGGTTGTGACGGCGTTATCGATAAAGAAGATTTTGCAGTTATGAAGGAAGGCGCGATTCTGTGTAATGCAGGACACTTCGACTGTGAGATCGATATGGCATGGCTGAAAGCAAATGCAGTGGAAAGCAGAGAGCAGAGAAAGAATATTATGGGATATAAGCTTCCGACCGGACAGTGGATTTTCGTTCTTGCGGAAGGAAGACTCGTTAATCTGGCGGCCGGAGACGGACATCCGGCGGAAATCATGGATATGAGTTTTGCAATTCAGGCGCTGTCCGCAAAATATCTGGTGGAACATGGAAGCGAACTGAACGAAAAGCTGATCGATGTGCCGGAGGAAGTAGACAAGGACGTTGCAAAACGGAAACTTGCATTCCTCGGAAAAGAAATCGATGTGCTGACGCCGGAGCAGGAAAGATATTTGAACAGTTATTCTTTGTAAAGACTTTTCCCCTTGTATTCTAACGATACAAGGGGTTTTGTTAACATAAGGACAGTTCGCGGAGCGTGCTGTCCGTTGTTTGTGATAAGAAGATTATAGAAAGGATATAGTTACAGGTATGGAACAACAGATAGAAGCGGTATCGAAATACAGCGCGGGGGAACTGCTGAAAAGATTTCTTCCGTATTACCGGAAATACTGGAAAATTGTTGTAATCGATTTATTCTGTGCAGGGCTGACGACTATTTGTGAAATGGTCCTGCCCATGATCATGCGGTACATAACGAATACGGGTATGAATGATCTGGCGGCGCTGAGCGTTCAGGTAATACTCCGCATGAGCGCCCTGTACCTGGTGCTGAGGATTATCGATGCGATGGCCAACTTTTATATGGCATATACGGGCCATGTCATGGGAACCCAAATGGAGACCGATATGCGGCGGGATGCTTATGCACATTTGCAGAGGCTTTCCGATACTTACTATAATAATACGAAAGTCGGACAGATCATGGGGCGGATCACCAATGACCTGTTTGATGTGACAGAATTTTCCCATCACTGTCCTGAGGAATTTTTTATTGCGGCGATCAAGGCGGTCATTTCCTTTATTATTCTGTCCGGCATTAATTTCTGGCTGACGTTGATCATATTTGCAGTCGTGCCCGTTATGGTAATTGTCTGTACCATTATCAATCTGCGGCTGCGTGCGGCGTTCCGGAAGCAGAGAGTGCAGATTGGGGAACTGAATGCGAGGATTGAAGACAGCCTGCTCGGACAGAAGGTCGTCAAGGCTTTTACGAACGAGGAGAAAGAAAAGGAGAAATTCGAAGAAGATAATCAGAAATTTTTCCTGATCAAAAAAGAAACCTACAAATTTATGGCGGCTTTCGGAACGACGACGAGGGCATTTGACGGATTGATGTATCTGATCGTCGTGGCGGCCGGTGGTATTTTTATGGTAAAAGAGCTGATTTCGCCCGGTGACTTGGTGGCATATGTCATGTATGTCTCCACGCTGATCGCGACAATTCGGAGAATTATTGAGTTCGCGGAGCAGTTCCAGAGGGGTATGACCGGAATCGAACGTTTTGTGGAAATCATGGACAGCGATATCGAGATTTTCGATGAGCCGGATGCCGTGCCCTGTGAGAATGTAAAAGGAGATATTTCTTTCCGGAATGTAAGTTTCGCTTATCCGGATGACCATAATATCGTTTTCCGGGATTTGAATCTGGATATTCATGCGGGGGAGAAAATCGCTATTGTGGGGCCCTCCGGCGGCGGAAAGACGACGCTGTGCAATCTGATTCCCCGTTTCTACAATGTGGATGAAGGAGAAATCGTTTTGGATGGGCAGAACGTAAACCATTATACGATAAAGAGCCTGCGGCAGAATATCGGTATGGTACAGCAGGATGTCTATCTTTTTTCCGGTACGGTCTATGAGAATATCGCATACGGCAGGGAAAAGGCAACGAGGGAGGAAGTCATGGAGGCCGCGAAGAGGGCCGGAGCGCATGAATTTATAGAAACGCTGAAAGATGGGTATGATACTTATGTAGGGGAGCGGGGCGTCAAGCTTTCCGGCGGACAGAAACAGCGTATCAGCATTGCGAGAGTCTTTTTGAAGAATCCGCCGATTCTGATACTGGATGAAGCGACTTCGGCGCTGGATAACGAAAGCGAATTTCAGGTGGCAAGGTCTTTGCAGGAACTGGCTAAGGGCAGGACAACGATCACGATAGCGCACAGACTTTCCAGTATTCGTAATTCTGACCGGATTCTGGTATTGACGGAAGAAGGAATTGTGGAAGAGGGAAATCACGAACAGCTGCTTGCGTGTCAGGGCATTTATTATCATTTTTATAAGACGGCAAATGAGCTGAAATAGAGAAAAGGAATGCAGAAAATCACGCACAGATTAAAAAATCGCTTACATTTTCAATTTTTTAATGCTAAACTAAAGATATGGGTTATAGAAGTAAAGAGTTGGTAAAGGAAATTTATTTCCTGTTTTTCGGCGTTAGGAGGCGAGAAAATGTTTGAAGCAGGTGAATTGATTATGTGTGGGGGACATGGAGTATGCCGCGTTACGGCAGTTACCGGGAATCCGATTGACAAACTGGATAAAAAACGGAAATATTATATTTTAGAACCGGTTTTTGAGAAAGGGAGCACCATTTATACGCCGGTGGACAATGAGAAGATCGTTATGAGAAAGATTATGGACGAAAAAGCTGCGAAGCTGTTGATCGGAAGGATTCCGGATATTGAAACGGTCTGGATTAAGGAAGAAAAGACAAGAGAGCAAATGTATAAAGAGGCGATCAGAACGTATGACTGCCAGAGCCTTGTACAGATCATCAAGACTTTGTATCTGCGTAAGCAGGACCGGGTGCAGCAGGGCAAAAAAGTGCTTTCTTCCGACGAGCATTATTTGAAGAAGGCGGAAGAACTGCTTTACAGTGAAATGTCGCTCGCATTGTCAATTCCAAAAGAAAGCGTAGAGAGTTATATTTTTGATGAAATTCATAAAAGCGAGCAATGATTCATAAAATAAAGCGGGGCTGCAGCGCTCCGCTTTTATTCGTTTTATTCTTCAGATGTATTGCCACTCGATGCGTTGTCTTCTGAAGATTTCTGATCTAAGGGAGCATGGTGCGGATGACTTCCGATGAGCTCGATTGCAGAAAGTACTACAGTCAGAATTTCAGCTTCCGCCTGTGCGGAAGAAGTATCGAAGCGATGAAGAATGGCGCCGGTACTGGTGCGCCCATATTTGGGATGCAAACGGTTCAGGGCATAGGTAGCCATGTCCAGTCTGCAGTCGTTACAGGAACAGATATGCGGCATGGTGGGCAGCAGTTTATCGAGCGTCCGCTCCACATTATCTTCCATCATATTCTTTAATCCTTCCATAAGAATCCCCCTCCGAGTAAAAAAGTGTACATAATATTATGTTATAACAATATTGCTTGAGAATCAACATTTATTTTGCCGGGAACAGAAAATTTTGTCCAAAAACATAAAATCTTTTCTGTTTTTTTAAATTTTTTTAATTGATTTCACTGGAAAATACAGGTAAGATAAAACGATATCAGAATGAAGGAGTGGGCATATGTTTAAAATCATGAAATATCTCGGAGAATTTAAGGCATCGGTCATTGCCGTAATTTTTCTTCTGATTCTGCAGGCATACTGTGACCTGTCCCTGCCGTCTTATACATCGGATATCGTGGATGTGGGAATCGAGCAGGGCGGCATTGAGAATGCAGTTCCTGAGATCATGCGGGAGGAGACGTTTAACGGTATCTGCCTTTTGACGGCCGAGGATGTGCTGATTCGTGAGAATTATCAGCAAAACAAGGATGGAAATTACGAGTTGAAGGCGGAAGAGCCGGAAACGATCGCCGCGCTGGATGAGGCGATGCGGGAAGCAATCGTAACGCTTTACCATCAGGGTAATGCGCAGGAAGAACTGAGCGATACAATGGCGGCGCAGATGGCAGTCATGTTCGTCCGGGCCGAATATGAGGCTTTGGGTCTGGACCTGAATGCCATTCAGACAAGATATCTCCTGACGACGGGAGGAAAGATGCTGCTCATGACGATTTTGATGATGACGGCTTCCATCGCAGTCGGTTTTCTTGCGGCGAAAGTTTCGGCGGGAATCGGTATGCGGCTCCGTAACAGGGTATTCCGGAAAGTAGTTTCTTTTTCCCATGCGGAGATGGATAAATTTTCTACGGCTTCTCTCATCACGAGGAGCACGAATGATATTCAACAGGTGCAGATGGTCGCGGTCATGCTGCTTCGGATGGTCTGCTATGCGCCCATATTGGGAATCGGCGGCATTATAAAAGTGGTGAATACGAGAACGGGAATGGGATGGATCATTGTTGTGGCGGTTGTCCTGATTCTGGCGTTAGTTGGCACGCTGATGAAAATTGCCATGCCTAAATTCAAGCTGATGCAGACGCTTGTAGACAGAATGAATCTGGTGTCCAGGGAAATCTTAACGGGAATCCCGGTAATCCGGGCTTTCAGCCGTGAAAAATATGAAGAAGAACGGTTCGATAAGGCAAATAAGGAATTGATGTCCACGCAGATTTTTACCAATCGGGTCATGACATTTATGATGCCGACGATGATGCTCATCATGAATGCAATCGCAGTCGCAATCGTATGGTTCGGTTCGCAGGGAATCGATATGGGAAACCTTCAGATAGGCGATATGATGGCATTTATTACTTATTCCATGCAGATTGTCATGTCTTTCCTGATGTTGACGATGATTTCGGTCATGCTGCCGAGAGCCGGTGTGGCGGCGGAGCGTATCGAAGAAATCATCAATACGGAACCGACGATTCTGGATACAGCGCAGGTGCAGGACGAAAAGCTTACCGGGAAAGGTATCGTTGCTTTTGAAAATGTGAATTTCCGGTATCCGGGAGCGGAGGAAGATGCTCTGTCGGATATTTCTTTCGTTGCGGAACCGGGGAAGACAACGGCGGTCATCGGAAGTACCGGCTGTGGAAAATCCACATTGCTGCATTTGATTCCCCGTTTTTATGATGTGACGGGAGGAAGGATTACGATTGACGGAATCGATATCAGGGAATTATCGCAGAAAAAGCTGCGCAGCATGTTGGGCTTCGTACCGCAGAAAGGCGTACTCTTTTCCGGAACGATAGCATCTAATCTGAAATTTGCCGGGGAAGAAAAGATTTCGGATGAAATGATGAGGGAAGCGGCCGAAATCGCGCAGGCTAAGGAGTTTATAGAGAGTAAGAATGAAAAATATGAAAGCCCGATTGCACAGGGCGGTACCAATGTTTCAGGCGGGCAGAAGCAGAGGCTTTCCATCGCAAGAGCAATTGCAGGAAGACCGGAAGTATTTCTTTTTGACGACAGTTTTTCCGCATTGGATTATAAGACGGATGCAGTGCTGCGTAAGGCGCTGCATGAAAAGATAGCCGATGCAACGGTGATCATTGTAGCGCAGCGTATCAGTACGATTTTACATGCGGATCAGATCATTGTATTAGATGATGGTAAGATAGCAGGTATCGGAAAGCACGAGGAGTTGTTGCAGAACTGTACCGCATATCAGGAAATTGCGAAGTCCCAGTTGTCGGAAGCTGAGTTGAAGGGAGGTACGCGCAATGAGTGAGAATCAGAGAAAGCCCCGGGGCCCTCATGGGCCGGGCGGTGGTATGATGCCGGGAGAAAAGGCGAAGAATTTCAGCGGAACGATTAAAAAGCTTTTCAGTTATATGGGAGCATACAAATATGGTCTGATGGCAGTAGCCGTGTTTGCGGTGGGCAGTACCGTTTTCAATATTATCGGGCCCAAGGTGCTGAGTAAAGCGATTACGGAACTGTTCAACGGTCTGATGGCGAAATTATATCGTACCGGCGGCATTAATTTTGATAAAATCGGAGAAATTCTGTTGCTCCTGCTTGGACTGTATGTCGTCAGTGCTCTGCTGTCGCTGTTTCAGGGCTGGGTCATGACAGGCGTTTCGCAGAAATTGTGTTTTCGTTTCCGGCGGGAAATTTCAGAGAAAATAAACCGCATGCCGATGAAATATTTTGAGTCAAGGACGGTAGGCGAGGTGTTGTCCCGCATAACGAACGATGTGGATACGCTCGGCATGAGTCTGAATCAAAGCGTTACAACGCTGATCACATCGATCAGTACGCTGATCGGTGTGCTGATCATGATGTTGAGCATCAGTCCGCTCATGACGCTGATCGCGCTCGTTATCCTGCCGGTATCCGGCGGCCTGATTGGTATTCTTGTAAAGTTTTCACAGAAATACTTTGTGGCACAGCAGAGTTATCTTGGAAAAATTAACGGTCAGGTAGAAGAAGTCTACAGCGGCCAGAATATCGTTAAGGCTTTTAACCGGGAAGAAACGGTCTTGAAGGAATTTGAAGAAACGAATGATATCCTTTATCAGTCTGCATGGAAATCGCAGTTCCTGTCCGGCATGATGCAGCCGATCATGACTTTTATCGGAAATCTGGGCTATGTTGCGGTCGCTGTCAGCGGAAGCCTTCTGACGATCAGGGGGACAATTGAGATTGGGGATATTCAGGCTTTCATCCAGTATGTAAAGAACTTTACGCAGCCAATCCAACAGCTTGCCCAGGTGTCTAATATGCTGCAGTCTACTGCGGCGGCGGCGGAAAGAGTATTTGAATTTCTGGAAGAAGAGGAAGAAGAACAGATTGCTGCAGAGCCGGTGCATTTACAACAGATGGAAGGGCGCGTCAGTTTCGAGAATGTCCGGTTCGGATATAATCCGGATAAGATCATCATTCATGATTTCAGCAGTGAGGTAAAACCGGGTCAGACGGTCGCTATCGTCGGGCCTACCGGCGCCGGAAAAACAACGATGGTAAAGCTGTTAATGCGTTTTTATGATGTAAACAGCGGGAGCATCAAGGTGGACGGCCATGATGTCAGAGATTTTAACCGCAGCGAACTGCGGGAAAGCTTCGGTATGGTATTGCAGGATACATGGCTTTTCAAAGGAACAATCATGGAGAATATCCGCTACGGAAGACTGGATGCAACGGATGAAGAGGTCATTGAGGCTGCTAAAGCGGCTCATGCCCATCGTTTCATACAGACTCTGCCGGGCGGTTATCAGATGGAATTGAATGAAGATGCCAGCAACGTATCACAGGGGCAGAAACAGCTTCTTACGATAGCGAGGGCAATACTGGCGGATAACAGGATCCTGATCCTGGATGAAGCGACCAGCTCTGTCGATACGAGGACGGAGCAGCGTATTCAGAAAGCCATGAACAATCTGATGAAAGGAAGAACCAGCTTTGTCATCGCCCACAGGCTGTCAACAATTAAAGATGCAGATTTGATCCTTGTGATGAAAGACGGCGATATCATCGAACAGGGCGATCATGAGCAGCTGCTTGCGCAGAAGGGATTTTATGCGGAATTGTACAATTCCCAGTTTGAGGATGTTACGGCCTGAATTTCTATATTGGAGTTTGCAGGCTGAGGCTTGCGGCACGAAAGTACGCGGTCGAGAAAATGCTGATTGCGGGCGGAGCAATCCGTATAGTATACTGGAAACAGAACAAAAGATACTTTTCCGGCGGTAAAACGGCCGCCGGAAGAGGAAAGGTACGGTCATTATCGTGAAGATTAAAACAGCCAGTATGAGATACGAAGATGTGCTCGCGCTTCCGGCGCCGGTTCATCAGAAACCTGTAAAGCAGCATTTCCTTTTCCGCGTTATTTTGTTTTTGTTGTCTATTTGGGATTTATTGGCGACCAGATTTACTTATCGGACAATAGGACTTGAAAAACTTGACAGGAAAGAACCCTGTCTCGTATTGATGAACCATTCCAGTTTCATCGATTTGAAAATAGCGGCGAGGCTTTTGATTTCCAGGCCGTTTCATATCGTCTGTACGTCGGACGGATTTGTCGGCAAAAGGCGGCTGATGCGATATATTGGCTGTATCCCGGCCCAGAAATTTACAACGGACGTGACGTTGGTGCGGGATATGGTATATGCGGTGAGAGAATTGAAGAGCTCCATTCTGATGTTCCCGGAGGCGAGTTACAGTTTTGACGGGACGCAGACACCGCTCCCGGAAAGTTTGGGAAAATGCCTGAAACTGCTCAAAGTTCCGGTCGTTATGATTCGGACGAACGGCGCTTTTGCGCGCGACCCGCTGTACAATAATCTGCAGTTGCGGAAGGTCCGGGTTTCTGCGGAAGTAGAGTATCTGCTTTCGCCGGAAGAGATTGCACAGAAGTCCCCGCGGGAGTTGAATGCAGTATTACAGGAAAAATTTTCTTTTGACTATTTCCGCTGGCAGCAGGATAATAAAATCCGTATCGACGAGCCTTTTCGGGCGGACGGTCTGAACAGGATGCTGTATAAATGTCCGCATTGTAAGACGGAAGGACAGATGCGGGGGCAGGGGACCAGAATCCGTTGTGAATGCTGTGGGAAAGAATATGAACTGACAGAATATGGCTATTTACAGCCGGTTGCCGTAGAGACGGGCGGCGTGCCGGCGGCGGATGAAAAGCAGATTGAAGAAGGATATGATTTCACGCATATCCCGGATTGGTACCGGTGGGAGCGGGAATGCGTCAGACAGGAGCTGTTGTCGGGAACCTATCGGCTGGAAGCGCCGGTCGCGATTTATGTTATGGTAAATATGGATCGTATTTACCGGGTAGGAGAAGGAACGCTCATACATTCTCCCGACGGTTTTCATTTGACCGGATGTGACGGTAAGCTGGATTATGTACAGGAACCGCTGGCTTCCTACAGTCTGTATTCGGATTTCTACTGGTATGAAATCGGGGATGTGATCTGTATCGGGGATGCCCGGATACAATATTACTGTTTTCCGCAGAACTGCGGTGATATCGTTGCGAAGACCCGGCTGGCGGCCGAGGAACTTTATAAGTTGGTGAAAGCAAATTAAGAAAGCGGATAGGATATGTTGGATATCATTTTGGACACGTTGTCGGATAGTATAAAATTATTGCCCTTTTTGTTTTTGACTTATCTGGCAATGGAATATCTGGAGCACAAAACAGGGGAAAAAATGCAGAATACGATTCGGAAGTCCGGCAGGTGGGGGCCCGTCATCGGCGGGTTTCTGGGCGCTTTTCCACAGTGCGGCTTTTCGGCGGCGGCTTCTAACCTGTATGCAGGCAGAATTATTACGCTGGGAACGCTGTTATCCATTTATCTGTCCACTTCTGATGAAATGCTGCCCGTATTGATTTCTGAAAATGCGGGAATCGGTATGATCATAAAAGTTCTGGGCGTTAAGATTCTGATCGGAATGGCGGCGGGTCTTATCATAGATGCCGCAGTCAGGTATCTGTTCCGTAAAGAAAAGGAAGGACTGCAGATAGAGCATTTGTGCGAACAGCATCACTGTCATTGCGAGGAAGGTATCCTGAAATCCGCATTGCACCATACCATTGAGATTTTTTTGTATCTGCTGTTGATTTCGTTTGTTTTGAATATTCTAATCGATGTGATCGGGGAAGATTTTCTGGCGGGACTGATTCTGAATCGGCCGGTCATCGGGGAACTGGCGGCCGGTCTTATCGGTATGATACCGAATTGTGCCGCTTCCGTTGTCATTACCCAGTTATATTTAAAAGGGATTCTGAGTGCCGGAGCCATGATGTCCGGTCTGCTTTCGGGTGCAGGCGTGGGTATTCTCGTACTGCTTCGCGTCAACGATAAACGCAAGGAAAATGCCCGGATCATCATGCTGCTTTATGTCATCGGCGTTCTGGCAGGATTGTTCATCGAGCTGCTTGGCGTTCAATTTTAGGCAGACGGTTTCAAAAGAGATTTATAACAGCGTTATGGCTTTTCCTGCAGTCGGTTTTACGACCGGAAGCTCCGGGTAATGTTCTGTCAGCGCTTTTTTGAGCGGTTTGGTATCGATATGACGGGAAATGGGCGGAAAAGCATCGTCAAAGTGGTCTAACAGTACCGTTCGAGGTTCAATGCGGGCAATGATGGAAAGCGCGGCCGATACAAGGTCTGTGGCTCCCTGATAGGGGAGTATGAGCATATCCACATATTTTGGATATTCCGTCGCCTCTTCCAGCGCCAGACTGCCGAGAACAAGAATCTTCTTACCGCCTGTCTCGACCAGAAAAGTAAGAGTCTCGTTTCCCTCCGCATAAGTATGGTTTCGGAAGAGCAGCGACAGAAAATTCGGAAAATACCGCAGAATGCGTAAATTCAGGAACGTATGCCGAATGAGCTTTGCATCAAATTTAATATGTTTTCCGGGTAAAGGAGTGACAGTTATCTCTCCAAAATGAAGTACATCGCCGGGGCGGATGATGACGATCTGGTCACTGTCCGCTTTTTTCTTTTCCAGCGTGGAAGCCGGAAGCGCGCTGCAATATACGGTAGCTTCCGAATTGCGGAGGATTTTGGGGATGCTGCCGAGATGGTCAATATGACCGTGTGTGACCAGGATGGAATCTTCCTTCTGATAATCTAACAGAGACGGATGATTCTCAGAGCCTCTTAACGGTAAAAAGGGGTCGATCAAAATCCGGTCTTCTTCATTCTCGATTAACAGGGATGCGGTTCCGAACCAGGTGATTTTCATAAGGCGCCTCCGATTTTTGATGGGAATCTGTTCTGAAAAAGAAAAAGCACCATCCCCAAAGCTCATACGTCCTCAAAAATGGTACTTTCAAGTGCGCCTTCAGGGGCTCGAACCCTGGACACCCTGATTAAGAGTCAGGTGCTCTACCAACT
>CAMWXB010000043.1 GCA_947178125.1 uncultured Lachnospiraceae bacterium
AAAGTCAACAATCACATTCGCGGAGCGGCTGGCCAGGACACAGTTCTCTGGCGGCGGCCCTTGAAAAGCGCCAGTGCTTAGCGAGGTTCTTCACGAGCTTAGCATCTGTTGCGTCTTTTCGCGGAGCGGAAGCGTGCCGCCAAAGAGAACTGTGTCCTGGCCAGCCGCTCCGCGAATGTGATTGTTTGGCATGAAGCTTCTTATCTCCCAAGTGTACTTCTCTCTCCATATTTATTATAAGAATCCAAAAGATACGTCCTGTCTGTCTGTATCTGCGAAAGTTCCTCTTTTGTAATGGACCTCGTTCCCGCCTTCTCTTTCTTCGGCTGTTTTCTGGCATTTTCCCGGCCGGCCTTCTGCTCCATCCCGCGCAGGAAAGTCTGGATGCCGTTCCCCATTTTCCGGATATATTGAAAGAAGATCCGGCTCCGTTTTTCTTCCGGCACGGGCACTGCGGCATTTTCTGCTGCCGCCGTATCCGGACTTTCACTGACGGATGCGCTCTGACAGACTGCCATTGCTTCCTGACCAAAGACAACTTCCACCGTGTCTCTCCCTTTGCCCTGCACGCCTGTCTCTGCCTGTTTTTCCGCCGAGCCATGCAGACTTCTGCCTATTTTCCCGTCACCATCCGAACCATTTTCTGTAATACCAAATCCGAACAGATTTTCATTGACGATACGCGGAAAAGACGGCTGTGCCGTCTGCACACCCGCCTGCCTTGCATCTTCGCCTTTTCCGCCGCCTCCGCCGTCAAAGGATACGCCTCCGAGCAATTTTCTTTTAGGCAGCTTATCATGATTATGAAAAGCGCTGTTGCGCCATTTGATCACATGATACTCTATCCGCTGTTCGTCCTGTATCCAGTGCATTTTTCATGCCCTCTCCGCCGTTTATGACCAGAAATTAAAGTAATTCCCTCTTGTGCCGAAGCCTCTGAGCAGATTGCTGTAAGAATTGTTCACCAGATTATTCATGCCGGATATGGCATTGTCCTGTACATTTGATGCCGCCGCGCTTGTTTTGGCTGCAAAAGAAGTACTGCTTCCCCAGGCTTTCTCCAACTGGTCTACACTGGCCGCTCCCAATGTTTTACTATCGATGGAAAGCGTGCCGTCGGAATTCTGGGTAACGCCCGTCGCCTGCAGCGCAGAACGACACATTTTCGCATTGGCATTCAACTGATTCAGATAACTGTTATCCACTCTGCTGCCGCTGCTTTTCAGACTCCGCACCATTCCGTTATACTTGCTTACGAAATCTTTAACCTCGTTTACGATACCCGTTGTATTGCCGCTTTCTTTTGCTTTGGCAAACAGGGAACCATCTCCCGTCTTTGTCAGCTCAGAAGCGATATACTGCACTTCTCCGGCATTCTTTTTCATATTCTGGTAAATTGTCTGTGAAGCGCCTGTCTGATTTGTTTTTGTCGCATTCAGAAAACGATTCGCTCCGGTTGCCTGCAGACTGCTCATTCTGTGGTTTCGGCTGCCGGTACCTTTATTGCCGATGCCGAGCAGGGCGCTCATATAATTTCTTGTTACTCTCATAAAAACCCTCCATTCTTTCTCAACTTGCAGCACTTGCTGTCGTAGGGTACGATATTCGCGAGACGAATAAATACCTCCATGAAAAATCTTTGATTTTTCAACCTAATAACCATGTATTTCTCTCAACCTGCAAGTTTGGGCCGACGCTGAAAGCGTCTTAGCACCAAACTTGCGATTGAAAAATCTCTGATTTTTCAACCTATCCACCCCTTTCAAAAAATATATCGAGCGCTTTCTCGGAAAAAGAAAGAGGTTTGTAATCAACAGCCCTGTTTCTGTCATGAAATACCGTCATCCCGGCCCTGGAGCATGATGGTCAGGAAAAACCTGTCATCCCGGATTTCATAATTCATCGTTCCCAAATACCGCTCCACGACACTCTGCATATTCCGCAGTCCGATTCCATGAATCCAATCATCTTCCTTCGTCGTCTGAAGCATTTTTCCTTCCGTATACCGGATGCTCCCGCCGTCACAGTCATTTTCGATCTGAAGAAAGAACATCCTGCCCTTTTGATAGCTGTGCACCCTGATCTCGCCGGATTTTCCCCTGCATTTTGCACATGCCTCAATCGCATTATCTAACGCATTATTCAATAAGATTCCCAGATCAAAAGCCTCGATGCCAAGCTGTCCCGGATAGAGGAAATCGCTGTCAAGGCCGATTCCCGCCTTCTCACATTCCTGCCATTTTCTGTTCATGACCACATCCATGACCGGATTGCCCGTCTGATACCGCATAGTCAGGGTATCCATTGCCTTTTTCATATGGTACAGATAGCGGTGCGCCTCGGCCCCCGCCGCCGCTCCCGGCTGCTCTTTGTCCAGGCTCTCGCCGAGCAGCTGTTCCATATCCGCAATATAGTTATTCATATCGTGGCGCATCCCGCGGATACCATCATAAAGCCGCTCCATTTCCCGCACATGGCCGGTCATATCCGCAAGCTGCTGCCTGTAGAAAAAAAGCCCGTTCTTTTCTTCCTGTGCCCGCATCAGTTCTTCATAAATCCTGATACTGCATACAGTCGATAAAATGCAGAGAAAAGTCATCAGCGGAATCACCGCATACATCCCGCTGTGCCGGTCGTAGATCAAATCCATATCCGGCCCCGTCCTTGTGAAAAAAAGGCATCGCAGCATCAGATCAAAAGCCATGCCGACCGATGGCGACAGCATCAGGAACAAAATCCCCTGCCCGCTGATTCCCCGCATATCTTTCCGGTATTTCCGAATCAGGTAAAAGGTCAGCCAGACAATCCCAAGATAGGCGGCTGACAGCGCCGCATTCCAGACATATTCAAGGGCCTGCATCCGCTCCATAAAATGCTCCGGCAATATTTCTTCCCTTAACAGACGTTCCACCTGCCACCTGCTGTACGCTTCGATACACAGGCTCCAGACACCGTGTACGCCAAATCTGGCCATTTCAACGACTGTCTGGTAAAGCAGAAGCAGGTAGAATTTCATCAACCTGCTCCCCTCATAAAAGAAATCCAACAGGATAAAAAGGAGCACCATGACGAACACCAGTCTGATAATACTGTTACTGCTCCGCTGAATCTCCGACGCGCCGCCATAAAAAATCTTTTTCAGCAGTTCAGAACGTTCACTCCACAATCCACAGATAACAAAAAGCAGGAAAAACAGATAGCTTCCCTGCCTTACATATTTTTCTTTCCAATCGAGCGCATTCCGGCATAAATATAGCAGAAGAATACCTCTGATACTATATTCCAACACATCCAGCAAAAACCACATGCTGTTTCTCCCTGCCTATTCCTGTAAATAACGGCAATACGTCTGCACAAATTCACTATATTTCCGTTTTGCGAGATAAACGGTCTCTCCGTTGCTCATGCGGATATTGGCTTTGTCATATCCCCTGATTTCCGAAAGGGAAACGAGGTATCCTCTGTGACAGCGGTAAAAACCTTCTCCCAGCCTTTGCTCCAGTTCTTCCATCTTCTCATAAAATTCCAGATTTTCCTGTTTCATATGCAGGATCACTTTTCTGCCGTCGCTTTCCGCATACAAAATATCCGCTGCATTTATCCTTCTATGACCGCCCGGCACTTTTACAAGCATGTATTTGGGTTTTGCACCGGCCTTTTCTACCTCTGCAAAAGCTCTTTCCATGACCGAGAGCAGTTTTTCCTTCTCCACCGGTTTTAACAGATAATGAAAAGCGCCTACATCAAATGCCTGAAATACCTGCTCTTTGACGCCTGTTACAAAAATCAGAAGCACCTGATACCGCTCCCGCAGTTTCCTCGCGGTCTCCATGCCGTCCATTCCGTTCATGGCAATATCCATCAGGACAATATCCGGAAGATAGTCCTGCCCGGCAGCTTCCAACAGTTCCTGTCCGGAGACGAACTCTCTTATTTCTGTTCCAGGGAATGCTTCCTTTAATACGTTCCTTATGCCTGTTCTGACTCTGCTTTCATCATCACAGATTGCAATGTTCATAGGTGTTCTTTAAACGTTCCTTCCTGCCTCTCCCTGGCTGATTACTTTCAGAATCCATTCTATGTTCTGTAATTAATATCGGGCGGACAGGATGATTTCTTAATGCGATGTCATGAAACGACAGCTTTTTGTCATGAACGTTTTGCAGGCCTTTTAGCAGACCGCTTCTCCGTCATGCTCCATCAATGTTACGGAAAAGATGCCTTCCCGGGCCGCCAGTTCCCTGACCAGTTCTTTTCCCTTATCGGTACGCAGTTCTACAATCAAATGCAGTTTTTCTTTCGTCAGATTTCTGGATTTCACTTTGCTGTACTTACAATAGGTTTCCACCGTTCCCAGAATTTCATCCTCGTCATCAGGATTTTCCACGTTCAGCACCAGAAGCAGCGGCGCTTTCGCAATCTTGATATTATCCAGCGCGATGACCATCGCCGTAATGATCAGGGAAACGATGACTGCCATCTCTCCCAATCCGGCGCCGCAGATAATGCCTGCTGAAATCGACCAGAATAAAAAGGTCAGGTCGATGGGGTCTTTGACCGCAGTACGAAATCTTACGATTGACAAAGCGCCCACCATGCCGAGCGAGATCACGATGCTCGACTGTATGGCAAGAATAATGGATGCCACAATGACCGGGAGAACTGCCAGCGAAATATTAAAATGCTTGGAATAAAAAGCCTGTTTGGTCACGAACCGGTACACGAGAAAAATATAACCGCCGATGCAGATTGCCAGCGCATAGACGAGCATCATTTCCGTAAACCCCAACTCTGCGTTCGCAAATCCCTCTCTGAAAGTTCTTGTAAAAATATCATTAAAATTCATAAGGCTGTCCCTGTTCCCTTTCCGACATTCTGAGCGGTTTTCCCGCCATCCTGCAAAGATAATATTTTGAAAAAGATATTTTATGAAGACTCACGACCTGCAGTGCCTGCCTGAGAAAATCCGGCAGATATTCATCGTATTTGACTTCCAGCAAATGAAAGCCCCTTTCCAGCACCGGTACCGTCACAATATCCTTCTGCATAAATTCCCCGGTATCGGGCGACGCACAGATATTTCTGTCCATTGTGATACGCACATTGCCTGCCGGATGCACATAAGGCACTCTGTCGTATTCCACAATAACGGCCGGGGCAAGGAGCATCCGTTCTCTGGTGAGTTCGAACTGCGAGAGCACAGCCCTTCCGGAATCATATGCTCCATCCACGGCCTCTCCCCGCAAGATCTTCTGCACTTCTTCCGGCGTCAGTTCACAGCTTTCTTTCCTGATCTTGTCACGGTTCCTGTATTTGATCTCCAAATGAAACCGTTCGTCCATACCCGAAAGATAGGAACGTATCCGGTACTTTTTCCGCTCGTCCAGTCCGTCCTCTTTCTGCCGCATGGCGCTGTTGTCATAATCGTCAAAGTAAAGGCTCCTGACCGGGTAGCATCCCTCCGCATTGCTGTGATGGTCCTTTTCCATTAAAAAATCGAGTTGTGCGCGCAGCATTTCTATCTGCAGCTGGGTACACAAAAACTTTAATTCATACCGGTATCTGTATTCCTCTTCATTTTTACCGCTTTCCATATTCTTCCCAATCATCCATTCCTGCCCAGTCCATTCGGTCATTTTCCCGTCTTTTTGCACAGATACCATAATAGCATACCGGTGCCGCACATGACAAGCAGCACCGCCAGAAAACGGTATTCCATAATAACATGCACAAGACCGTATTCCCCACTGTCCGTCTCTTCCTGTACCGGCATCATCTCAAGAGGAACCTCTTTGACCTCTGTTTTGGGCAGCACAATTTCCATGACCGTATCCGTCAGGTCCGCACACAAGTATTCATCCATCAGATTTATTTTATCCTGAAGATAACCGGTAAGATGCGCCGTATGTTCTTCCAGCGAGGCATCCGTCATAAAGACACTGCGCGGTGCCGGGAAAAGAATCTGGTCCATCGCCATTGACGCTTCGATTTCCGCCGTTTTCGCTTCGATACCGCCCTCTGTCAACGCGAGCATAGCCGGACGGAAATGCTCCGTATATTCCTGCCACACCAGCTTTCGGAACGCCGGCTGGCTATAGAACACCGCGTACCAGCGGCTGACGTTATTATAATTCAAGTCATAACCCGTCACAAAAAAGTCCTGTGCCTCGACGGCAATGCCTCTCCCCATCGTATTGTCCAAATCCCAGAGCGGGCCGTCATGCAGAATCCCGTTTTTTAAATCCAGATACAAATACTGGCTCGTATAGCCAAAATCCATATCCTGCAGAATTTCTTCCATGACGAACCGTTTTGCGAAAGATTCCACATCGAGCCTGCCCATTGCCTCCGCCGTATTTCCATTTTCCATATCTGCCGTGAACGCGTCAAAAAACCGCTGCACATCGTCTAAATCGCAATTCTTCGGCGCATGAATCACAACGGGCTGCTCGTTGCCGAGCAGAATATGCTGCTCTTCTACCGACCGTTCAAGATAATCCACTTCCAGCAGATAGCCGTTTCCGATATCCATCCGGTTCTTACCGGGCTCTATTTTTTCCATAAGCTGGTAAAGACCGGCGTACTCATCGTTGATATATACTTCTGCGAACCTCTCTTCCGGTATGAAGCGCATACCGCTCTTTCGCGCAATCTCAAAACCAATCTGGTTCCTGATATATGCACCGTCATAATAATTGGCATTCAATACCCAGCGCTTCGCCGCACCCATTCCCAGAATATCTTCCGCATCTTCAAGCTTTACCGCATAGGATTTCTTCGCAGCATCCCAGGAAGTATTGCCCCGGCCGGAAAGACGTTCTACCTTCACCGCCGTTTCCAAGTTCCCGTCCGCATCGTATACCTCCAGAAACCCGGCTTCACTGTATTCTTTATCCGCGTTGACGGCCTCCATACTCCCCGTAGCGGTCGTCAGCCGGATGACTGGCAGTCTGGAGCCCTGCATAAAAACAACCGGTACCGATGTTTTGCCATCGCTTTCTCCGCCACTTCCGTCTGTACCGGAACCAAAAGCTTCATAGACCTGGTTCAGTTCTACCTGCGAGAGCGCATCGCCATCCGATAACTGTCCGCCATTAAACAGCAGATATTCCGCAGCCTCCATATCAAGACTTATCTTCTCCAAAGAGAGATTGCCCGGTATACAGAAATAAACGGTATTTTCCGCCCAAAAGCCTTTCAGCCGGTGCGTCATACCGCCCTGCCTGTAAACAAGGGAAAAGGGTAAATGACCCCCCTCTTCCTCTTTCTTCCCGTTATTGGTCCTTGTCAAAATCATCATAGACAGAGCCGCCAACGCCAAAAAACTTACCGCGAATAACAGGCCCCTTATCTTAACGAACTTTCCTGACATTTTCACACCCATCTATCTGTCAACAGATTTCTTAGAACTTCTCTTCACACTTCCTATGAAGTATAACACATGCGTTAGATTTTGACCATTTCTTTCTCAAGGTACAGCCTCTTAACTCGGACTTCTTGCCCCAGCCTTCTTTTCATGGATGCTTTTTCCATCACAGAATTTCCGCATTCTTCCGGTAGAACAGAACGGACAGCCCATAAAACACCGCAAAGAACAGGAAAATTATGACGACGCTGAGCAGATTGACCGTTTTTAAATTTTTCGATATCAGTTTTTCCAGCGAATGCACGGAAAACCATGAAGATAATGTCATCAGAAGAAACGGCATCGCATAAGCCGCCAGCAGTTCCCTGGCCGCCGCCCTGCGCAAAGTCCGTGGTGAAATACCCATTTTCTGCAAGATTACGTAACGCTCTTTTTCCTCAAAAGCGTCGTTATAAAGCCTCATGAAAAGGATGCTTCCGCTCGCCAGCACAAAAACAAGGAATACAAAAACGCACAGGGAATATTCCACCTTGATCCATTCAATCTCATCGCTGTCCGGGTCGAGAGCGACAAGCCCCACATAGCTTTCCTCCGCAGTGTAGGTAAGGCCGTTCAATTTTTCCCGGCTGACATCAAAATTTCCCGCATCTACAATTTTATAATTATAAGTATAAGTCTGAATATCGGCTGGTACCTCCGCCTGGCACTGTGACAAAAGCTCTTCCTGACACTGTGACAAACGTTCTTCCTGACACTGTGACAGGAGTTCCGCATAAACGCTGTCGCTTACGATATAATAACCGTGACTCTCCTGGAAATACCCCAAATAAGGCGCAGTCGTCTTATCAATCTGGTGGAACGGCCTTCCGTCAATCTCTATCGTTTGTTCTTTTTCGTCGGGAACGAACGACATGAGCATCTCATAAGAGACTTTGATGAGTTCGTCATCGGCAAGGCTTTCATAGGGAAAATCGATTCCCGTATCTTCCGCCAGCCGTTTGACATCGGAAAACGCCATGATTCCCTGACTGTATCCATTGGAAAAATGACTGCCGTCCATCCCGAAAAAAGGCAGACATCCATGATATGCGATTTCATTGTCCTCCGCAATCAGCGCCGTGACTTCCGCTTCCAGCTCCGGCCGGTCGCTGATGATCTGGAACGTATAATGGTTCCTGAAATTGACCATATTGTTATACTTCCCTTTCTCCGCAAAGGCCGCGGCAATTGCAGTGACCGAACAGGTAAGCAGCACACAGGTCATGGCATACGTCCTGTAATTCTTTTTCATGCGGAAAACAATGTTATTGATCCAGAGCGTCCGCTCTCTCCGGTACAAAAAGCTTTTCCGCTTCGAAAGCCGCTGAAACAATATCGGAAGAAAACCGCCGAACAGCAGATAGGTACCGACGATAACGAGCACCGTCGCCAGAAGCAGATTCCCCATAACATTGTATCCGTCTTCTCTGATTGCAAGCGCATAGCCGTTTGCGAGGATACAGACACC
Source organism: uncultured Lachnospiraceae bacterium (assembly GCA_947178125.1). Taxonomy (GTDB): domain Bacteria; phylum Bacillota; class Clostridia; order Lachnospirales; family Lachnospiraceae; genus UBA3282. The sequence goes on from CAMWXB010000043.1 coordinate 8,874, forward strand.
GAGCGCCGCTTTGATGAGCAGAAGCAGGCCGCTTTCTTTCACATATTCATTCTGCCTTGCCGCAGAAATCATTTCCAACACGCTGCTCTTTACAATATTCCCATAACCTTTCAGTACAAAAAACGCATAAATCGGCGTATAGATCACAGCCGTAATAACGATCGGCTGCCATGTAAAACGGAACGATATCGCAATCGCGATCTCCGAAAGCCAAATCAGGATCATCTGAAAAAGCCAGGTCGTGACCATGCCGGCGCCAATGCCGAGAACAAGCGCTACGATGCCGGTCAGCCCCGTTTCCAGCATATAGAGTTTCCCGATCTTACGGTTCGTCAGCCCCATAAAAACATAGATGCCGATTTCCTTCTTTCTCTTTGTCAGGAACACATTCGTCGCATACCAGATAAAGAAGAACATAAAACAGACGAGCACAAAAGAAATGACCCGGATGATGATATCGATATATTCTTTATTTCTCTCGCCTAACGCCTGAAAAGTTTCCGCAAAAGTCAGATTTACGAAATTATAAAGAATCAGCACCGTAAATGCCAGAGAAAGTATCATGGAAAAATAGTTGTGAAAACTTTTCCGGAAATTTTGAAAGGCCAGTCTGCCGATACTCATGAAAGATCACCTCCCTTTTTTCTATGGTCAATATTGTCCGGAGCGGTACTGCTCGGAACAAAACTGTTCGGAGCAGCACTGCTCCTATCATCCTTACCCACCGATGCCTGCACTTCCATAATACGGTCATAAAATTCCCTTCTGTCATTTCCCCGGCTCAGCCGGCAGCGCATCACGCCGTCATTCAGAATATAAACATCCTTTGCATAAGAAGCGCAGAAAGCGTCGTGTGTCACCATCAAAATGGCCGCCTGCCCTCTTTCATTCACAGTACGGAAACATTCCAGTAAATCCTTGCCCGATTTGGAATCCAGCGCCCCCGTCGGTTCATCCGCAAACAGGATCTCCGGTTCGGTAATGAGCGCGCGGCATACGGCGCCCCGCTGCTTCTGCCCGCCGGACAACTGGTAAGGATATTTGTTCAAATGCCCCGTCAAGCCGAAGGTATCGGCCAGCTTCCCGACTCTTTCCAGACAGGTCTTTCCGGAAATGCCGTTCAGAGAAAGGGGCAGCGCAATATTATCCTGCAGCGTCATCGTATCGAGCAGATTATAATCCTGAAAGACAAAACCGATCTTATCCCGCCTGATCTGCGATAATTCCTGATTGGATACTTTCGCGATATCCTTCCCATGAAACAGGACAAATCCCTGCGTCGGCCTGTCTATTGTGGAAAGGATGTTGAGCAGCGTCGTCTTGCCGGAACCGCTCGGCCCCATGATTGCGATAAAATCGTTTGCAAAAATGGTGAAGTCGATTCCTTTTAAGACCTTTGTGCGAAACCCCTTCGCACCGTAATCTTTTGTCATGTTCTTGATTTCCACGATCTTTTTTTCATTCATGCGTGTTGTTCTCCTGTTCTAAATAGTCTCTGTCTATTTTAAAAGAAAAGAACATGAAAAATCCTTACATCCGCATTACAAATCGCCGGGAAATCTTACATTTTTGTCATAATGAAATTCGATTACAAACTTCGTCCCCTTCCCATACTCGCTCTCCGCATTGATTTCATGCCCAAGCCGCTGCAGAATGACCGATGCCATATAAAGCCCCATCCCGGTCGATCGATACTGTCCGTTATGATAGCTGCTGCCCGTATAACCTTTTTCAAAAATCCGGCGGATATCGCTTTCTTTGATGCCCTCTCCGTTATCCTCGACAAACAGCCGCACCGTACCGTCTCCGCTTTCATTGCCTGTCCCATCCGTACTGTCCGCATAGATGGCAAGACAGGGAGATTCTTTGCTGCAGCTGTATTTAACGGCATTGCTGATGAGCTGGTCCAGCACATAAGTCAGCCAGGACGGGTCGGTATAGACCAGCCTGTCCACATTATCCTGTATTTTCAGCGTGAAATGATTTCTGATCAGGAAGAACTGATTATTATGGATAGCGTTTTTGACACACTCCATGAGATTCGTTTCCCGAATCTGCAAATCGAACAGACTGCTCTGTATTTTGGCGCCGAGCAGCGCAGAATGCAGTTGCTTGTTTATCCGTTCCAACTGCTCCCGCATCGTATTCTTCAAAGAAAGTTCTTCTATTTTTTCCGCTATTAAAAGACTTGCGGCAAGCGGAATTTTCACTTCGTGGCACCATTTGGCAAAATAATCCTGCAATTCACAGTTCATCATGAACTGCTCCTGCTGCCGCTCTTCCAATATGGCGATATCATGTGCCGCAATATCTTTATCTTCGCTGTCCGGAAACTCCCCAAAAACAACGCAGTCCCGCCGCAGCGCCTCCCGTTTCCGTGCCTGCCTCTGCCTGTCTTTCAGAAAATCAGTCCCGAAAATAAGCGCAAGCACAAGGAACACCAGAAAATCCAGATAGAACAGATAAGCGCCCTTCACTTCCGGAAGCAGAAAAAGAAAATAAAGATTATAAGCCGCGCAGGAAAACGCCGCGGGCAAAATCGCTTTATAATGCCGTTTCATCATATCTTCTTCACCCTATGTAGTACCCCTGCCCTTTCTTCGTTCTGACCAATTCCTCTCCGCATAAATCGGACAGTTTACTCCGAAGTCTGCTGACCAATGTAGTCAATGTTCCGTCCGAAACAAATTCGTCCGTACTCCACAGCGTCATCATTAAATCTTCTCTCGTGATGACATCCGGCCTGTGCTCTATAAGCTTTGCCATGATCCGCTTTTCCGATTTCGTCAGTTCCACTTCCTGTCCGCGCAGAAAAAGCGATGCCGTATCCTGTTCAAAGCAGATATCCTCCCGCAGATAGATTCTGTCCCTGACCCGATATTGGTAAGTCCTCCGTAGGACTGCCGCTATCTTCGTCTGCAGAATTTCCAACCGAAAGGGCTTTTCCACATAATCATCCCCGCCCTGCGCAATCGCCATGATCTTGTCGTTGTCATCGCTCCGGCTGCTGATATAGATCAGCGGTATTTCCGAAATCTCCCGAATCCGTCTGCACCAGTAAAACCCGTCATAACAGGGCAGATTGATATCCATCAGGACAAGCTGCGGGCGGCATCTCATAAAAGCGGAAAGAATATCTTTAAACTCCCTGATGATGGTCGTCGCATATCCCCATTTTTTCAAAAAAAGAGCAATTTCCTCCGCCAATACCGCATCGTCTTCCACGAGCATGATGTTAATCTTGATATCCATCGGTCTATACGCTCCTATTCTTTTCTGTATTTTTTCATTTTAAAAAAATTTTTTATTTTTCTTTTTAAGAAATTCTTATAACATTCTTAAAATTGCACCCGGACAGCCGATATACAATACAGATACCAAGAGTACACAGCCCGAAACGGCGGAAAAGAGGTCAGCATGGATATAACGGCGATCCGATATCAACAGGCAAAAATGGAAGGCGTACTGAAAATTCTTTCCGGCACCGGGAAGGCCGTCCCCGGTTCCCCGGCTTCCCCAAAAAAGAATACCGCCGCTTCCTTCCATCCGGGTTTTGCCTCCGTCACGCTTCTGGAAGAAGATGTAACGGCATATTACGGCAATGCAAAAATGAGCGGAAGCCATCAGGGAAACCGGACGAAAGGATGTCACAGCGGCAGCTATGAAGAACCGGACAAAACGCTTGTCGATGCGGTAGAACTGCCTGCGTCCTATGATTCTTTAAAAGACTGCAATGTCTATTATCATGGAGAATCCATTTCGGAATACCGATTGATTCAGATTGCCGCCGCCAGCGGAAAAATGGAATTATCCGGAGATATGCCGGGCTATAAAGCTGCCAGAGAGGCTTTCCGGGTCATGATAGAAGAAAATGCAGGAACAAAATACGGCTGGTCCACGACCCGCTATTCGGAAGACGGCAGATATACGTTTACCTTACAGGAAGATGGCAGTTACAGGCGGCACCTCGTGGAAGATTTGGAAATGGGCGCATCTCTGGAAGAAATCGCGGACTGGCTCTGCAGCGGCATGCCCAACCGGAATATTGAAACGCGGTACTTAAATTATTTGAAATCAATGGACCCCGACTTGTACAATGCGGCACAAAATATCGGCAAAGAAGTTCAGACATATCATTTGATGACGACCGCCTATGATGCGGGTCTGCTGGGGGATGCACAGCACGATTATGACCTGAGCCTGCTCGCCCTTCTTTTCGGCGAACACGACCTGGAGAAATTTCACGAGTGTTTCCAGGACTGTAAAAAAAGCGGAAACTACCAGTATCTTCTGGAACAATATCAGCCGGATATGGCGGAATATCTTACGAACCTGCGGCAGCAGCAGCTTATGAAGAGCGGCGGTGTTTTATGAAAAAGCACAAGCTCCGCAACTTGCGCCTAACGCCAAATCACCTCAGTTTTCCATCGTTTTGCAGCCGCAGATACACGTTCTTTCCTCTCACAGCCATCAATACAGTCAACGCCGCGATTCCTCCGAAAACAACCGGAAGTTTATCGTCATATTTTTCATAAAGAATCCCCTGAAGCCATATCCCGATCGGAAGCGCAACATTATTGCATACGTTAAACAGCGCCATGAGCCGCCCGATCATATTGGCCGGGCACGCTTTCTGCATGCCGGGAATGATAAAAATGCCTGCGATATTTGCAAAAAACAGAATCGCCGCGTTGGTCAGCATGATGACCGCAAAAGCCGCCCCGGGAGAAATTCCTTCGCGCAGCGCCAGTGTTAATATGAAAAAACAGGAGCCCATCGCCACCAAAAAAAGATAAGTATGCTTCGTCTGGAATCTGGCCGCAACAAATACCGCCGTTGCACTCCCCAAAATCGTCGCAGCAGCAGCAACCGCCTGCGCACTCCCCATCCAGAACGCGGAAAGGTGCAGTTTCCCGCTGATCAGGTACGTCATTCCAAACGATAAATAGGGTGAGACGAAAAATGTCAGCAGACCATTGAGAAGCATCGTCTCTCCGATATAGGTTTTATCCCTGAAAGCGAGTTTCAGAATATCTCCCAGATCATATTTCAGCGTTTCCACAATCGAATCGTAATGCGCCTGCTCCTGCACCGCAATTTTTAACAGCAGCTCAACTGCTGCCGCCAGCAGAAAGAATCCCGCGCACAAATACGCGATGAAATGAACTCTCTCCGGACCTGCTATACCATATAATAATCCGGAAAGAAGCGGCGTAAGGAGACCCGCCAAAGAAGTTATCTGGTTGGATAACGCATGCGCCCTTGCCAGATTATCTTTTCCCACGATCAGCGGAATACATGCCGAGGATACCGGCGCTTCAAAGGTCGCTACGACTGCCAGCACAATCCGCAGTCCTGCTGCCAGCACAAAACTCCTTTGTGTCTGAAAGGCCGCTCCAAGCAGCAGCGCGATAACACAGTAACATCCGTCGAGCATCGCCATCAGTTTTCTTTTATCCGCTCTATCCGCTATGACGCCGCCAAAAGGAGACAAAAATATAGCCGGAAGATAGTTGATTGCGGTAAAAGCGCCAAAAACAGCCGCAGAACCCGTCACATCAAGAACATACAAAGAAATAACGAACCTGATCATATTGGTCCCGAACATCGACAACGCCTGTCCGAGCATCAGAAATAAAAAATTCTTTGAAAGCAGTTTCCTGTCCATCCTGTCTCCTTGTGCACATCTTATTGAATATACAAATTGAATATATAATCAAAAACAGGATAACACAGAAAAGTTGACACCCTGTGTCAGGTTTTATCATTTAACTTCAAATGACTCCAAAATTCTTCCAATGCCGCATTAAACGCCTGCGGTACGTCCATATTGACACAATGTCCCGCATTTTCAAAAATAGTAACCTTACAGTCCGGCTCATTCCGCTTCCACAGCTCAACCGCTGCCAGTTCCATCGGAATATCAAATCTGCCGCATCCGATCAACAGCGGATACTCCCGTTTGGGCGTCTCGTGTTTATTTACCATACTGTTTAAAGATGCCAGATACAGAAACGACTTTTTGGAAAACCGGATATTCATATCGTAAAAATCATTTTGGGCCTGCAGGGTATAGGCGGATATTTTCTTATTTGCCTTTGCGAACCATTTGACAGAAAACAAGGCTTTCAGCATCATGAGCATTTGCGAAGCACTGTTCTCTTTCTGCATTTTTTCATCAAAATGATTGATATCGTACCCGCCAAAACAGGCAAGCGACCTTACCGCATCGGGATAGCGGTTCGCAAAATCCTGCGCAAGAACAGCGCCCAGCGAAACGCCGACAATATGTATCTTCCCGATTTTTTCTATTTGCAGGATATCGTATATCCAGGCCGACATTTTATTGATGCTGTCACCTTTTATGGTATCTGTTGACTGTCCGTGGCCGATTATATCAACCGCTAACACATTATAACTGTCCTGAAAATATTCTGTCTGTGCCCGAAACATTGTATGGTCTGCAAAGGCCGCATGAAGAAACAGCGCCCATTCACGGTGTTTTCTTCCGCTGCTATAATATACGATTGGTGAATGCTCCAATCTAAACTGCTCCATCATTCCAATCACCAAGCCTTTCTCTTCCTAATCCCGGATTTCCTTTAAAAGATTCTGATACCACCCGATATTGAATTTCATAAAATCCCTGCCATAGCGGGCCGCCGCAAGCTGATAAAAAAGAATATCCTCATATTCCGCTGCAACCTTTATGCTGTCCGCTTCTTCGCAAATGGCATTCAGCACTTCATATTGCTCTTCCAAATGCGACAAATATTTTTCCAGATTTCTTTTACGGTTTTTCTCTTCTGAAAAGCCCATAAAGTACACTTTTCCCAACTCCGGATTTTTGGTGCCGTATGCTTCTATCGGACTGTTCACCCATTTGGAAAAATGCTGTTTTCCGCTGTCGGTTATCGAATATATTTTTTTATACTTTCCATTCTCAACCGTCTCTTCATAACGGATGAACCCGCCGCTCTGCAGCTTTTTTACAGCCGCCTGTATGCTTCCCATACTGCTGCTGTACATAAGATGCAGTCCCTTATTGACCCGTTCCCGCAATTGATAGATTGTCCTGTTTCCCAAGAGCAGAATACCAAGTATCATGTAATCCATTTGCTTCTCCTTATATTACTATTAGTAATATTACTATTATATTCACATTATAGAAAAATGTCAATTCATTTCCGCAAATAGAAACGGTAATGAAAATATAAACGGCAGAGCCATTCCGCCCTGCCGTCTTCCTTTCCTTCTTATTCTTCCCACAATCCCGACACAAGTCTTACGCCGTCCAACTCTCCGATACGGGCTTTTATCTCCTCCGCATCCGTATCCAGCGAAATACCTACCCGGAAATTCGCGGAATCCGCCAGCGGATTCTCCTCAAAACTTTCCATAAGTTCCGGCGTAAGATACTCTTCACCGAATGTCTTCCACGCAGTATCGGAATCTATATAACGACAGGATACAACGCCTTCCATCTGCAGAAGCTCCTTCTCGATCTCAAGCCGCTGCTCCATCGTAATACCTTTCTCAAAAAAGACGTTCAGATGCCCGTTCACATAGGCGGCATATGCGGTCATGCTGACCGTTGCCAGAATGAGCAGCATACAAACTGCCGCCGGAACGAGTCTGGCATTCTGCATCCAGCTAAGCGCTTTGTTTCCCGTACTCCGGCGCTTTTCCGTCTGGGAATCTTTTACCTGCTCCAGGATGGATTCCTTTCTCTGCTGCGGTAAAGTAATACCCCGCACAAGCGCTTTCCATCCGTCCTGCTCCAGTCGTCCTTCCATACATTTATCCCCGTCTGCCTGCTCTAACAGGCTCTCATCTTCCATCATTGAAAATGCTCTTCTTTCAGCTTTTTCTCTATTCCCGATTCCCATTCCTATGTTTCCTCCATTCTTTTTTTCAGAGCCGCTTTGGCCCGCTGCATTCTCTTTTTCACCGCATTTTCCGAAACAGCGAGTATGCCCGCGATTTCCCGCAGGGAATAGCCTTCCACATAATGCAGCAGGAGCACGCTCCTCCATTTGGGCGGAAGCGCCGCTATCTCTGTAAAAAGCTCCCGGCTTTCCGCATCCGCCGTATCATCATATTCCACATCGAGTTCTTCCAGGCGCAGATATTGGTGCCTGCGCCGGAACCGGAGCATATCCTTACAGAAATTCATCGTCACACGAAGCATCCATGCCTTTTCATGTTCGCTGTCATGAAAACAGGGCGCTTTCCGCATATAGGTCAGCATGACTTCCTGTAAAACGTCCTGTACATCCTGCGGTTCCCCCAGCAGCATCATGCCGGTCCGATAGAGTAAATCGCCGTATGTGTCTATGACCTCTTCTATCTTTCGTTCCATACCGCTCCTTTCCAGAACAGCCGCGCGCTTTGCCCGTTCTACTATATACACGTTTGAGGGATGGGAAAGGTGACTTTCTTTCCGGATTTTTTTCCCGCCTAGAACAAAAAACATTAGCGTTTCAGGGCAAAAACTGAGCCGGGAACCTGATTTGAGATTCCCGGCCTGCGGTCTTGTTCATACAACGCCTTATCCTTGCCAGCTGTCCATAAAACTTTGATGCCTGTCCGTATTCATCTTCTGCGCCTCCTACTGCCTTATCATCTCTCTTGTTATCTCCGCCAGACTTCCGGCGCCGCACATCGACATGGTATCGCACAGCTCTCCTGCCAGCTTTTCGATATAGACTTTGACGCCTTCAGCGCCGCCGCCGTAAAGCGCCGTGACGAAGGGCCTGCAGATCAGCACGCCGTCTGCTCCCATTGCCAGGGCTTTGAAAATATCCGTACCGTTCCGGATGCCGCCGTCCACCAGAACCTTCATGGAACTTCCCTGCAGCGCATCGACGATTTCGGAAAGCACCTCCGCGGTCGCCGGGCACTGGTCAAGAACGCGCCCGCCATGGTTGCTGACAACGATCGCTGCCGCCCCGGCTTCCTGTGCCTTCAATGCACCCTTCACGGTCATAATGCCTTTTACGATAAAGGGAACTTCCGCCATCCGCACAATTTCTTTTAACTCTTCCACAGTCTTGCTGCCCGCAGGCGGTGTCATATTTTTCAGAAAAGGCAGTCCCGCCGCGTCGATATCCATCGCTAGCGCAAAACAGCCCGCATCCTTGCAAAGCTTCATTTTTTCCCGAATCGTCTCCATGTTCCACGGTTTGATGGTCGGAATCCCCTGTCCTTTCACTTCCGCGACCGCTTTTGCCGCCTGTATCACGACTTCCGGGTTCGTGCCGTCTCCCGTAAACGCCGCGATGCCGTTTTCCACACAGCTTCGCAGCATCATGTCATTGTAGCTCAAATCATTGTATTTTTCTCCATAATGCAGATTGACAGCCCCCACCGGAGCCGCAAAAAAAGGATAACGGAAAGTCCTTCCAAATAAAACGAGTGACGTATCCGGCGTTTTATTCTCGCAGATATTATCCATGTTGACGCGGATTTCCTGCCATTTATCGAAATTTCTTATCGCCGTATCCCCCATACCTTTTGCCCCCGGTCCGGGCATCTGGTTCTTACACGCTCTGCCGTTACATACCGGACAGGCTTTACAATATGCACCGATACATCCTCTTGCATTCTCCAAAATTTCCTGATATGTCATTCCTGTTCCCTCCCGCTTATCGCAAACTCTCTTGTTCCAGTTTACAATCCGGGAGCGGAAACGTCAATGTTCTACGGCAAAACATATTTTCCCTTGAAAGTGTGGTACAGCATTTTCTGTTCCTCCGTTCCACTCTCACGGGCTGTGCTCATATAATCATGGATTTCAAGGGATTCCGCCTGCACTTCTATGACGCTCGCCGCAATATGAGAACAATGCGCTGCAATCCTTTCACAACCCGTCACGATATCCGCAAGCAGAAATCCCATTTCAATCGTACATTTTCCTTTCCGAAGCCTTTTGATATGGCGTGTTCTCACTTCCGCTCCCAGTTCCGTAATGACCTGCAGCAGGGGCTGTATTTCAAAAGCCGGCCCGGCATCCTCCCTGTCAAAGACCTCCAGCGTGATTTCCATCATGTTCGCCACCGCTCTTGCAAAAATGTCCAGTTCCACAAGCGCCTTATTGGAAAATTTCTTCTCCTTGTCCCATAATTCCCGGTAAGCCTCCACAATGCCCGCGGCATGGTCTGAAATCCGTTCAAAATCACCGATACATTCCAGAAAGAGCATGAGCGTCCGACTGTCTTTTTCCGACAGCCTCTGTCCGCTCAGTTTTAGCAGATAGGTGCCGATCATGTCCTCATATCGGTCAATATCCTCTTCCATCCGGCCAATTTCCGCTGCTTTCTCCGCATCGAACCGGTATAGTAAATCGAGTGTACGCGCATAAGATTCTTTTGCCGCGACAGCCATATGGGACATCACCCTTCTGCATTGTTCCATTGCAAGCGCAGGCTTCTCCAAAAAACGACTGTCCAATATTTTAGCATCCGCCTCCACATGGCGGATTCTGACAGTTTCCGAATCCCTTTTTCTGATTGTCAGATATGCAAGTTTTTCCAGTCCGTCTGCAAAAGGCAGCAACAGACATGCCGCAAAAATATTGAAGACGCTGTGCACGACGGCGATTCCGTACGCCTCCGCCGGCTGTTCCATAAAAGAAAACCCCACCACCATATGCAGTCCGTAAAAAAGCGTCATAAAAGCCGCCGTTCCGATCAGATTAAAATACAAATGTACGGCCGCCGCCCTTTTGGCATTCGGAGAAGCGCCGACAGAAGAAAGCAGCGCCGTAACACATGTTCCGATGTTCTGTCCCATAATGATTGGAACGGCGCTCCCATAGGATATCGCCCCGGCGGCGCACAATGCCTGCAAAATACCGATAGAAGCCGAGGAACTTTGCAGCAGCGCGGTCAAAAAGACCCCCGCCAAAAGTCCTGGCAGTGGACTGGAAAACAGCGCAAATAAATTCCTGACTTCCGGCACTTCCGCCAACGGCTTCACCGCATCCGACATCGTTTCCATGCCGAACATCAAGACTGCAAAGCCGATGAAAATCTGCGCAGCGTTTTTCTTTTTCCCTTTTGCGGAAAAAAGCAGAAATACAACACCAATCATCGCCAATATGGGGGCAAAGGAAGACGGTTTCAGGAGACTAATCCAGAAATTGCTGCTCTCAATTCCTGAAAGACTCAATATCCAGGAAGTGACTGTCGTTCCAATATTGGCCCCCATGATGACGCCGATTGCCTGAGACAGTTTCATGATGCCGGAATTCACAAATCCGACCACCATGACCGTTGCCGCTGAGGAGGATTGAATCACCGCCGTCACAGCCGCCCCGAACAGAACGGCTTTCAGCCGATTGGAAGTCAGTTTTTCCAAAATCTGCTCCATACGGCCGCCGGAAGCTTTCGATAGACCATCCCCAAGCACCTGCATCCCATATAAAAACAATGCCAGTCCGCCGATCATCGTCAGTATGTCAAAAAAATCCATCTCTTGCCTCCATACTTTCGCGCATTACATCCTTAATTGCGCATCATTGCGCATCCTTATCATGAATTACGATCTTTCTGTCTTTCCGTTTCTTCTCGAATGCTATTCTCTCATGAATATGATTTGAAATTATCGCCGTTTTATCCATACATCCATTATTTTACGATTTTTTCATTAATTAAACGTTTAAGTTTTCTTATACGCTCATAGAAATTTCTCTTTTTTCATAAAAAGAAACTTCCCTTTTATAAGTCAATATGCTGTATTTTATCCCTGTATTTTTGTGTATTTTTATCAAATTTTGGTTTTCTGTACAATTATGACTAGGATTATGTTGCAATTCATGCTATGATTACTAAAACGATTAAGTAACAATAGAGATGGATTACTGTGAGAAAGGCATGGTTATTTTTATGGCAAAACAAAAGAAAACAAAAACCGTCAGAAAGTTATCTTCCATTCAGACAAAAATTGCATCTGTTCTTATCCTGTTCACAACGATTGCAGTCCTTATCGCAGTCCTTGTAAACTACCGTTATCTGACCAGTATTTCCAGAGAAACGCTCGTCTCCTATACGGAAAATTCCCTCACAGAAATTGTGCAGGCACAGGGAAATTATATCGATGAGTCTATTCAAAAATATAATGCGACGATGACCTATTTGAACGGCTCCGAAAACTTCTTTGTCTTTAACACGAATAAAGGCAATAAATATTCCAATGAGATTCATGCTTCCCTGAATAAATATATGAATGCAAATCCCACACATGAAAGCATCAGTTTCGTCTGCGCGGAAGACGGCATTCTGCACGCCAGCACGGATACTTCACTGGAGGAACAGTCTTATGCGGAAGAACCTTTTATCAAATATATTATGGAAAATAACGCTCCGGCACAGAGCGACATCTTTTTCGATGCTGCAAGCGGTGAACCGCTGATTTCCATCGGTGTGCCCCAGAGCAGCCACTTTGACCCCGACACCCTCTCCGGCGTCGTTTTCACCAACGTCAAAGTCTCTCTCTTTGCGGATACTTTGTCTAATATTCATGTATTCAACAGTAATACCGCCGATAGCAGCGACTCCGGCTATGCTTTCCTGCTCGACAGCAACGGCAGCTATATTTACTCGCCTGACGAAGCGTTGGTCGGCACCGCAGCCAATACGGAGATCATTAATACCCTGCTTACCCAGATTGATTCCGGCAGTTATGAAAATACCTCCCTTCTTTATGACGCTTCAAAAGACCAATATCTGGCCTATCATGTGTCACCGTTGAATCACTGGATCCTCTGCATTGTCGTTGACCGCAGCGCAATTTTGAGCCCCATTGATGATATGCGGCAGAATGCGATTTCCATCAGCTTTATCATATGCCTGATCATCATTGCTGTCTTTATGGTACTTGGCTTTATCTTCGCAAGCACCATTACGACACCGATCAAAATCGTAACAAATGTCATCCGCAAGACTGCAGAACTCGATATTTCGCAGGATGATTCCTATCATCCGCTGTTGAAACATAAAGATGAAACGGGAGAAATGAGCCGCGCCGTGCAGAAAATGCGCCAGTCTTTCAGTAGCATGATGCGCGATATCTCTTCCACTTCCGAATCCATTAATGAAAGCGCCAACCGGCTGCATGAAATTGCCACTACCGTAAATGACAATGCCAACAGCAACTCTGCAACGGCCGAACAGCTTTCCGCCAGCATGGAAAATACCGCGGTCAACACAGACTCCATCAGCAATGAAATAATGGAAGTCGAACAAAGTACTTCTGCCATCAACAGCAGAGCCGCAGAAGGCGTTACGCTGTCCGAAGAAATTCTGAACCGCGCAGAAAACCTGAAAGCGGATACGATCAGTGCGAGCGACCGGACAAGACAAATGTATCAAACCGTCAAGAATACTTCCGAAGAGGCAATCGAACACTCCCGCGCGGTTTCCAAGATCAACGAACTCGCGGCAAATATCATGGACATTGCCAGCCAGACCTCTCTTCTGTCTCTCAACGCTTCTATCGAAGCCGCAAGAGCCGGCGAGCAAGGCCGCGGTTTCGCCGTCGTTGCAGATGAGATTGGCAAACTCGCCAACCAGTCTTCCCAGACAGTCACCGGCATCACACAGATTGTCGCAGAAGTCGTTACCGCTGTGGAAAAAATGGAAGCCAGCCTGACCTCCACGCTGAATTTTCTGGACGAGACTGTCCTCGCGGATTATAATAATTTCATGCAGGTAAGCGAACAGTATTCCAATGACGCGCAATATGTCAACCACACGATGACCGATATTAATAACTCAATTGACGCGCTGAATCAGACGATGCTCAAGATTGCAGATGCAATCAGCCTGATCAACGGTTCCATCTCCGAGACCGTCTCCGGCGTCACGAATGTCGTAGAAAACAACGCGAATATCGTTGCATTGACCGAAGATACCTACCGCATGGTGGAAAAGACACTTACCTATACGAATACGTTGAAGGAAATTGTGGATTGTTTTGTGCTGAGTTAGAATGAAGGCAAAAATAATTAAGAAGAAAATACATGACCCAAAAGCTGTCGATGGAGTTCCTATGAAAAGATTTTTTTTGATTTTTTATGACAGGCACGAGTAAAATAATAGGCAACATCTTGAAAAGTCCTGAAGCAGCCAATAAAATCAATGGATTTCTAAACTGAAACGGCACTTACTACACCACTACTACACCATTTCTGAAAGCGCCTTGATGTGGCAGGAAATTAAAACTTAATGCTCCAAAACACTCAGAAAAACAATCGCAAAAAAATACGATTGATTTTCTGAGTGTTTCTGTGTATAATATAAACAGTAAAATTGGAAAGGGAAAGCAGTGTATGCGTGAAACAAGAACAATAGAGTTCAAAGAAATGATTACAAATACATTTTTAAAAACAGTAAGTGCCTTTTCGAATTACGATGGTGGAGAAATATTTTTTGGCATTGATGACAATGGTAATATCAAAGGGCTGTCGGATGTAAAACAAGCGTGTCTGGATATCGAAAATAAAATTAATGACAGCATTACTCCGCAGCCTGATTATACACTGGAATTGCAGAATAATGACAGAACGATAAAACTGACTGTAAAAAGCGGGCTTCAAAAGCCATATTTATATAAATCGAAGGCATATAAGCGAAATGATACTGCAACAATAGAGGCTGACACACTGGAACTGTCAAGACTGATTTTAGAAGGAAAAAATATCAGGTTTGAAGAATTGCCGTGTGAAGACCAAGAGCTAACTTTTAATACGCTATGTCAAAAATTAAAAGAATATATTCAAATTGAAACTTTTAATCAGGATACCTTGAAAACGCTGAACTTATATAACAGTACCACCGGATATAATAATGCGGCTGGTATTTTGGCGGATAAGAATCATTTTCCGGGAATTGATATAGTGAGGTTCGGTGAGAACATCAATGTGATTCATAAGAGAGCAACATTTGATAATATATCCGTTTTGGCAGGCTACGAAAAAGTATCAGAGGTATTCAAAGATTATTATCAATATGAGGAAATACAAGGAACTGAAAGGAAAAAGGCAGAAAAAATACCGGAGGCCGCGTTTAGAGAAGCAATCGCAAACGCATTGATTCATAGGGCGTGGGATGTGGAGTCACAGATAAAAGTTTCGATGTTTGACGACAGAATAGAAATTATTTCTCCGGGAGGACTGCCTTCCGGAATAACAGAAGATGAGTATTTATCGGGGAAACTTTCAGTCTTAAGAAATAGAAATCTTGCAAATGTATTTTACAGGCTGGGGTTTGTCGAAATATTCGGTACAGGAATTACACGGATAAAGCAGCTCTATGAAGAAGGATTGAAGCAGCCGGATTTTGAAGTGTCGGAAAATACAATTAAGATTGTACTTCCGGTTTTTGAGAAAAACCTGAATTTAACGGAAGACGAAAGAAAAATATATAAAGTTTTAAGTAAAACAATGTTGAAATCCATTAGCGAAATTGCACCTTACGCCCCGTTTGGTAAATCAAAGACAACACAATTACTGAAAGAGATGGGTAAAAAAGGTGTTGTGAAAATTGAAGGCAGAGGAAGAGGTACTAAGTATGTGATAAGGTAATCAACCCATGTGAACTTTGATGATGCGAAAGAAGAACTGCATCGAGTAGCGAACTCTTAAAAAGCCCGTTGGTAAAGCCGCTTACTTTACCAACGTATTTACCAATTTTGCAGGGACAAATATGAGAAAGTATGAAACGATTTGAGAAAATACTTTTGAAACACAAAACTTCGGAACAGTCCGAAAATCCCGCAAAATCAAGCATTTGAGAAGAAATACAGAATATATAAGGAGTTATGGAAAAATGATAAAAATACTTTTTATCTGCCACGGCAACATCTGCCGCAGCACCATGGCCGAAAGCGTCATGACCCATATCGTCACCCAAAAACACTTGCAGCAACAGTTCCAAATCGCTTCCGCTGCGACCAGCCGCGAAGAAATCGGCAACGGCCCGCACTATGGAACGGTTGCGAAACTGCGCGCAGTCGGCATCCCGGTCATCCCCCACAGAGCCGTGCAGATGACCAGAGAGGATTACCGGGAATATGATTATCTGATCGGTATGGACCAGATGAACATCCGCAATATGCAGCGAATCGCCGGCGGAGATTCCGAACATAAAATCTATAAACTGCTGGACTTCGGGGATTCTCCGCGGGATATTGCCGACCCCTGGTACACGGGCAATTTTGACGAAACTTATGACGATATTCTGGAAGGATGCGAAACGCTGCTGGACTATCTTTCCAAAAACGCAAAGATCCGCTCCCAGTAAGGTTCCAATACCGTCTCATCCGCATTATAGATTTCATGCTTTGTCCCCACGGTCTTTACAAGCTGTGCTTCTCCTCTGCCGCTCAGCTTTCGGACAAAACGCTCCTGTTCCCGCAGCGATACGAAATCATCCCGTTCTGCCTGAAAAAGCAGAACGGGCGCGGAGATCCGTTTCCATCCTTCCCTGCGCAGATACCGATTCATCCGCCCGGCGTTCCTGAGCCAGCCATAGGACGGCGCATTGATCTGATACAGCGGCTCGGCCTTTCTTTTTTCCTGATAATAAGCGAATCGCGCCTCGGACGTAGACGCGCTCTCCGCGAACTGCTCCAGTCCTCCGTAAGGCTTCTGCCCCATCACATAATCTTCTTCTTTTCCCAAAAGGCAATAAATACCCGCAATCAATTTGGCAAGCCACCAGGGTACCGGCTCTGTTTTGGGCCGTAACATCGGCGAGGTAAGGACCAGCTTCTCAAAGCAGTCCGGCTCTCTTGCCGCAGCTGCCGCGCCAATTCCACCGCCCATAGAATGGGCATACAGATACAGCGGAAGCGTCTCATTTTCCTTTTTCGCCGTTCCTGCCACAAAAAGAAGGTCCTCCACATACCGCTCATAGCAGTCAATATGTACGAGCGATAAATCCTGCACGAGCCGATAACTGTGCCCATGCCCGCAATGCTCCATACAGTATACATGAAAGCCTTTTTTCAGAAAATAATATATGACTTCCTGATACTTCTCCGCACTTTCCGTAAAGCCATGCGAAATCACGACAACGCCGGATGCCTGCTCCGCTCTGTAACGCATACAGTGAATTTTTCTACCGCGCTGCCGCTCCAGCCAGAGCTGCGACTGCCGTTCACGCAGATACGGCAATACGCTCTGTTCCATCGTCTTTTGATAATCTATTTCCTTTAAAATATGTTCTCTCATTCCAAAATCCTGCTCTTCCCCAATCTGCAAAGAATCACATAAGCGATTCCTCTCACGGTTTCTTCTCCTGAATCACATCGCTGATCCGCCGTTCATTATAGAATGCAAAAAGGATTCCACCAAGAAGGCAAAATCCCGCCGCCGCAAATGCCGCGATCCGATATCCTTCTCCGTCTGCGCCAATCGTGGAAACTGCCGTAAAGAGCAGCATAGAAAGGCTCTGGCCCATCTTAAAGGCAAAAGTCCTCGCCGCATAAAACATCCCTTCCCTGTTGCTGCCGGATGTTTTTGCGTCGCTCTGCGCGATATCCGCCACAACTGCCTGCGGCAAAATGCCAAATACTGCCATCGGAAGCGCTGCCGCGACCGTCAGAACCGCCCCCTGTACCGTGGGTGAAAGAGCACCCATTTTTCCAAGAAAACCCGTATAGAAATACGCCAGACTGAATATCGCGAAAGCAAACAAAATCAACTTCTTTTTCCCCATACGGGCTGCCAGTTTATTGATCGGAACATAAAATACCAGCGAAAGCGCCGTCATCCCGACAAAATAAATCGTCGTCATCGTCTCCGGAAGCTTTAACAGACTTGTCACAAAAAAAGGAAGTCCCGTCTGAAACATCGTAATCGCAATCCAGTATAAAATATCCGAACCGACAAATTTTCGGAACTCTCCATTGCGGAAGGTCGCCGCAAGCGACCGGAAAGCCGTATCCTCCGTCGGAACCGTATTGACGTATTCTTTCTCTTTGATGGCAAAGACCGGTACGAGCATGCAGACAAACGCCACGGCCGCCATCTTTCGCTCAGCACGATGCTTTCTATATATTTTATCACTTATTCTCCATCAGGGCAAAAAGAAAACAGGCCGGCGCTTTATCGGTCAAAAACCCGTTAAACGTCGGCCCGTTCTGCTCAATTTAAGTCCTCGATTTCTATCTGTTTCCGCTTTTTTTCCTTGACACTGCCATGCCGTCCTCTATCATTCTTTTCTCCGTCGTTTTTTTCATCATCATTTTTTCCACCGTTCTTTCCATCGTCTTCCCCTCTGTTCGACCTTACCGCCGAGAAAATGCCGACGCCGAAAATACCGGCTACAAGCACGATGATGACCGTTCCCCAGATTTTAGAACGCCTCGCATCCGCGCGGTACTTTTCGACTGTTTCTACGACAAATTTTGTCTCCGCCTCATTGACCGCCATTTCCGCATTCAGGCCCTCTATATCCAGTTCCAGCACCGTAAGTCCGTCCTTCTCTATATAACCTTCCTTTTCCTGATAGATCACATGATACCAGTCTTCCGCCGTCTCTTCCACAGCAAAGATCAAATCGCCTGCCTGAAAAGTCATCAGCGTTTCCGCCGTTTCCTCTGGCGACGCTTTCATTTCAACGCGCTTCTCCGCCTCCAGAACAATTCCCTGCCCGAACGCTTCCGGCGCCGCCGGCGTCTCACCATCCTGCGTTTCTACATCTGCCTGCGCCATTTCTGTCTGCACGGCTTTTTTCTCCATACCCTCTGACTGCGCTGCTTCTGCGCAGAGCGAAAACCGCCCTGTTCCCATCAATCCGCAGAAAATGAGCAGAACTGCCAAACTCTTTTCATTCCATATCTTTCCTTTTTTTCTACAGAATGAATTTTGAATTTCTTTTTTCCACTTTTTCATAATCTTGTCCCTTTCTTTGTCTATGGATGCCTTTCTTCATCCATAAATTCCTTTTTGTCTATGGATTCCCTTTTGACTATGGGTTCCTTCCTTTCAGAACTTCTCCTCGAATTTTGATGCTGACTAGCCTGGTCCTTTCTTCCTGATAAAATGCCGCGAACAAAAGCAGCACAAAGTAAATCGTCAATGTGTTGGCAGCCGGTTTCCAAAACAGCAGCTGTACCATAAAAACAATGGACATCAACGTCAAAATGCCTGTTACCGGTTTATCCAACCCGTAATTTCTCCGCAGTCTCCCAAACAGAAAAACGAAGAAAACGACTATAAAAATTCCTGCACCGACTCCCGCTTCCCGAAAGCAGAAATAAAATCCGCTCTCTCCCTGTTTCACCGATTCTATCAGCGGAAGCGCAAATCCTTTCCATGCCTCTTCCGACACTTCTCCACCAAAAACCGCCCACCTGTCCCCACCGATGACCGTTCCCACAAAAAGAATGCCTAATGCCAAGAGCAGCCCCTTGTGGACACGCCGCATTTTCCGCATGACAAGCCGCTCCAGATCGATTCCTTCGGGAATCCTTTCCCAATAGTGAAAAAAGAGAATTGCGCCGGCGGCCAATAATAAATCCAGATAGACACTATGCTCCAGCGAATAAGAAAACTCCGTCAGAACGACTTTTGTATACCCTGTCAGGAGACTCATATTGCTCAGCATAAAACCGAACAGAAAGAACATCTGTGCATTCTTCCTGACCAGCTGTGCCGTCGGCCGAAGCCAAATCGGCATTGCAATAAAATACGCCGTCATCAGCCAGAAGCTGACAATGTTCTGATTGAGCAGCAATACCAGAAATCCGGCCGCCGATACTGCCAGGTAAAAGCAGGAACGCAGCCGTTCCCTGCAAAAACAGTATTGATAAACACCAACCATACATACCAACAGAAAGCAGGATGCCGCCGCTCCTTTATCCGCCAAAACGCCGTATCCTTTCACCTGCATTCCCGTAAAATGCGGAAACAGAAAAACAGCACAGAGAAGCAGACCTCCATATAGAAGCACATCAAAATAAACCTGCCTGAACCGCATCCCGGAAGACAGAAAAAAATATAGGACTACAAAAGCGAGCATTTCCGCATTCCCCGAAAAATCAATCGCCCCCTTATCAGGGTCCTGAAAAAGCTTTACGACAATTGCCGCCACCTCATAAAAGGCAGCAAGAACCGCCATCAGGTCTGTCCAATACCGCATCGGCCAAAATACCTGCCCATCCTTTTGCCATAAAAAAACCTTCGCTGCCATCCAGCCAAACGCCGCTAAAAAAAGCAGCAAACTGTAAACGGGAAAATCAACGACTTTGATATCCTTTGTCAGAAGCATAGATATCAAAAGCAGAAATAAGATCAGTTTATCTGAAAGCCATGTAACATTGACTTTGGTTGACATTGTAATGTTCCCTTCCAACTTGCTATTATAGATATATTTTCATCTTTATAATCATATCTATAATAGCATATCACAAACGGAAAAGGATTGCATCAACTATTTTTAGAATTTTATTGATTAATTTTATTGCACTAATTTTATTGATTAAGCGAATTTTATTGATCAGTTCTATTTATGATTTTCGATTATTTTATCGATCAGTCCAAAATCCAGCGCTTCTTCTGCTGTCAAAAAGTTATCCCGCTCCGTAGCGGCCGCTATTTCTTCTACACTTTTCCCCGTATTTCGGGCCAGTATTTCATTCAGCCGCCTTTTACTTCTCTGGATATGGTCGGAAACAATCTGGATATCGGACGCCTGCCCTTTTACGCCCCCGCCGATGGCCGGCTGATGTATCATGATCTCCGCATTTGGCAGCGCCATGCGCTTTCCCTTCGCTCCGCCGGCTAACAAAAAGGCGCCAAAACTGGCCGCCATCCCGAGACACAGGGTAGAAACATCGCATCGAATGTACTGCATCGTGTCATAAATGGCAAAGCCGGCCGATATGGAGCCGCCTGGACTATTGATATATAATTCGATATCCCTTTCCGGGTCCTGTGATTCCAGAAAAAGCATCTGCGCAACAATCGAAGCCGCCGATTTATCGCTGACTTCCTCCCCCAGAAAAATAATCCTGTCCGAAAGAAGTCTGGAATAAATATCATAACTCCGTTCTCCCCTGCCTGTCTGTTCAATGACATACGGTATGAAACTCATGCTGCCATTTCACCTCCTGCCGGACAAAAGGCGCGCAGGCTGCATTTACCACTTTCCCGCATCTCAATTTTATCCCGTCTGGGCACAAAGACGCCGATTCGTCTGTATTCCTGCGGCGTACACTCGTATTCCCGGTGAAAGGCCTGTGTAAATGCCTGCTGCGAATGATATCCCGCTGAAAAAGCGATTTCAATGACAGGCAGCTTTGTTTCCACTAATTTTCTGGCGGACTCATTCAAACGCCTGCTGCGAACATATTGATACAGGGTCAGTCCCGTATCCTCTTTGAAGACCCTCGCTATATAAAATCGGGAATAATTCAGTTCTTCTGCTATTTTTTCTAATGACAATACATTATCCAGGTGGCTCTCGATGTATGACAGGATGTTTTTGGTTATCGGTCTGCTGCTCATTTTAATCCCCCGTTTCTGTTATTTCTATTTTCCTGTTTTACAGCGTCTGTTCTTATGGCTGAGTTAATGAGTTAATTATAACAGGGGCGTCCTGGGGGTGTCTTAATGAAAATTGCCCTTTTACTGTTAAAATAAAACTGTTGAAGGTTCTGATAAGAGAATACTGATCTGTGCGGAGTGTTACCATATTATCATAGGCCGTTTTCTTCCTGTTCATATACTCGTAAAATATCCTGATACAGTTTCTGCAAAGGCCTATTACTGCTTTTCTGAAAATCCATTCCATACAAAATCCGTTTAACGCTCTTGAGATTAGGAAAAAGCAATGGATAATTCCGGCAGAGTTCTTCCTTTTTTTCTTTATCATAAAAGGCCGCCTTCGTTAATATTTCATATACAGTATCCTTATGTAGTTCATATTCCCTGTTCAAGGCAAGTACTTCAACATTATTCCGCATCTTCGGCGTATAATACATATGTAAACATACATTTTCTTCATCCCATCCGCTTTGACTATTGGAAGCAGAAAAACATGCATCAAAATATAACTGTTCTTCAATTCCATCTTCATAGGGGTTCATACTAATCTCACTCTCTCGCTTTAGCAGATTGCAGGATGCGCAAACCGGTATTAAATTATAAAAGCACATAGCAAGCATTGGATATTTCCCTTTTGGGAAAAAATGATCTAACTGGTCAGTTCTTCTTTCTGCCTTATCCATGTCCCTGTACACAACATTGATATAATTCCTATCACAATATGGACACACTTTGAGCCCAAGAGCCTTCACCAAAAACAATGCGTTATAGCTGCTTTCTCTCCTGCTAAACCAGTTCTCATACAGTTCTACGAAATATTTTCTGTCTATACCTTCTCTTTCTTTCATTTCACGCAGTTTCTCAACATCTGCAAGCAGGAATGTTTCCAACCATTTATATTTATCAAAATCGTTTTCCCTGCTGTTATCTGCTAAAAGTGTAATCACTGCCCTATAAATATCTTTCTGCTTCTCTTCCGAAGACCTTGCAATATATTTTTTCACTTCCTGAACATGCAGCTTTGCTGCCGCTTTAATCTTTTCCTGATCTTTACCAATAAATCTCAAAGTTATCTCCTATATCTTGCATTTTTTGACCTTTTTCCCTATACTAATAATAGATTCTTCCGAAAGGATATATAGCATGGAACTCATTTATACATATATAAATCATTTTAGAAATATCCATAATCAGGAAATCACTTTTTCACCAACCCATAAAATTGAGTTCAAAAATAATACACTATATATTACTTTTTGTGATTTCGCTATGCAGTCTGTTTTATTTACGCGCAATCACATTTCCAGTATTCACTTAATCGTAGGAAAAACCGGTTCCGGAAAAACCAATCTGCTTTCCCTTCTCGGTATGAGTCTTAAAGAACGCAAAGCTGACTGCCTTCATAACAACTCCTGTTACTTTATCTTATACCATGTAAAGGAAAATACCTATTATTTAGAAAGTGCAGGTTATGAAATCTCTGAGGCCGACGGTCTGGTACTTTCGTCCGAATCAACCCCCAGACTTTCTTCTGCTTTTTTTACTTTAGAAGGAGATGTCTTAAAAACCTCAGTATACAGTCCGAAAAGCTACACCAATCTCACGATTGCGACTCTTACCGCCCAGACTATTATAGATAATCCACCAGAAACACTATCCACCAAAGAATTTGGCGACTTTCTGACAAGAGTCCATTATTCTCTCTTTAATGACAGCCGCTATTATACCTGGAAGCATATTGAACGCTATTTGAAAAGCCTCTCAAACTCTGATTCTGAACATTTTCAAAAATACTTTACCTGTGAAATCAGTTTGAACCTTTATATTCCCACGCATTCCGTTCAACAAACTGATAAAGCGTCCTTTTTATCCCGATTCAAGTCTTATGTAAACCAAGATTTTGATAAAAATTCACGGATAAATGCCCTTTTTAACAGTACCTATCCATTATTTAAAGCACTTCCTGCAGATTTTTACGAAGGTAATCATTTATATTGGAAATTGGGCAAATCAGACAAATATTATGAAACAATATCTGCCTTAATGAATAAGCTCTATGAATGGAGAAGTTTTAACAATAGCACAGTATCGTCCCTTTTTACAATAAAATACCACTATTTAAGTTCCGGTGAACTGCAATTTGTTTCCCTGCTATCCAACATAGAAAGAATCATTACCCTTGGAAGCAACATCAATTCCCAAACCATTCTCCTTTTAGATGAACCGGAAACCTACATGCACCCTGAGTTATGCCGTCTTTTTTTGCTGCATTTAACCGATTTATGCAGAGAACTGAATCCCTGCAGTTTATTTCAATTTGTTATCACCAGTCATTCTCCTTTTCTTCTGTCTGATCTTCCTGAAAAATGTGTTACCTGCACTTCCATTGACCCGGAAACCGGAAATGGCATAATAAAAAAAGCTGATTTTCCATGCTTCGCCAGTAACATTCATCAATTACTGATGAATGCCTTTTTTCTAAATTCCACAATCGGAGCTCTGGCGAATCAAATCCTTCAAAATGTCATTGAATGTTTTCAGGAAATGTATAGCCAAAAAATAAATTCTCAGGAAATTGATACCGAAAACCAAACATACCAACTCTATAAATTATTACTTCCCTATATTGGTGATCCCGTCATCAGACACCGATTGGAAGAAATCGACAATGTTTTCTGCCGCGACTAGCAGCATCATACCCCCCCCCATTCCCCTTATATGCCTGATTTTTCAGCATTCTTTCTTATCTTCTCCTTCTTATCTTCCGGCAACGTAAAGTATAATGTTTCAATCATTTTTTTATACTTTTCAGACACTTTGTTCTTATGAATCGTTTCCATTTTGGGTCTGTCATTCTGCAGATAGATATCTACTATCTTCTTCGTCAGAAAAAATGATTCCAGCCAGGAATAAACAAAACCCTTAATATACCATTCCAGATAATTCTCTTTCAACTGCTTGTCCACCTCAAGCATTTCTAAAAAAATTTCGGTTTTTACAAGTTTCTGAAGACTGTTATTATCAGAAAACTCACTTGCACATACATTCAGTGTTACACTCCCTCCCCGATACTGATACATCTGAAATGCAACTTCTTTCATGAACAGTTCAAGCGCTTTCATATCCGAGTCATCGATGCGGTTTTTAATCTTTTCCCGCCGCATCAGCGCGGCATAGCATTCTTCCTGAAACAGGAAATTATTTTCCAGGGTATTACGTTCTTCTTTTTCATCAGCATCCAGCATTTCATTTGTTATTTTTCGAAAAAGAGGTAATTTCCTGACTTCATTCATTTCATCTTTCACTGGAAGATTTTGAATAATACTGTCTCTGGCATTATCTTCAATGTCAAGAGACAACATGCTCCATATTTTTGTAATCGGCATTCTATTACCTTTTAGCGTTTCTACATATGCTCTGCGGCATATCAATATCAACGTTGCGTTATAATATTGAGCAGCATCAAAAAACTTACCAATATTCTTTAATTTCCCCTTTACTAACAGTTCCCCAATATCATCAATTATTACTACAATTTTCCCTCTTTTAGGCAGCACTTTGTTCATGAAGTCCCAAAAGTATCGTTTAGAGTCCTTTCCGAATTGCCCTTCCGTACAATAACTGCTCCATACAATGCACCACTGCCCCCCGCTTAATGATTCTATAATCCTTTCAGCCATTCTGCATCCCAGTATCGTTTTTCCGCTTCCAAGCCTGCCGGTAATAACAATGCACTTGTATCCATTTTCCAGATACCGTTTATCCTGCAGAAGTTCTTCTACCGTTATAACTTCACGGTCTTTTACTTTCAAGTCAAAAAAACCGTCCTGCTTTAAATCGCTATATGTATAATGCCATTCGGTTCCTTCTGCTACATTCATCTGCTCCATAAAAATACGAAACTGGTCCAAATAATGCTTTCTCTCCCTGTATGTAATGACATTTCTCTTACCGCCGCCTTTGTCATCATCTGTATCTCTCGTCCTTACCTTTTTTTTAGTCACAGTTTTCTTAGCGCTATCCCAATCATCCAATGCAGATTTCCAACGCTCCACACAATTCCTCTCAGAAATTTCAGACAAAAACGCTTCATAATAGTATATGAATTCATTAAACCTTTCCTGGCAATCATCAGAAATTGGATATTCCTTTCTCCATTTTTCCAATGCCTCATCATTTATATGATAGCTCTCTTCCGTATAAAAAATGTTAGAAGTCTCCCGCAAAAGCCAGATTCTTTGTCGAATTATCGGTAATTTTGCAATTTTTACGCCAAATTCTTCAAAATTCATTTCCTTCAATTTATTATTACAATCATTCAATTTATCATGCAATTCCTTCGGAAGTTTCTTTTCTAAATTCTTACAACATCTTTCCCAATCACCCATGGTCTTCTTCCTCTCCGATTTTCTTCCATCACAGAATCTGAACACAGTACTATAATTATCATCATCAAAATTTATGCCAATATATTTTGATTATTCTACATCATATATTAATTTTCTATTGATTTTATTACATCAATATAACATCATCGCTAACGATATGCAAGCTCGAACGTAACAAAAGTCAAAATTAGACAAATATTATGCAAAATTGGCATTTTACTTCTTTATTAATTATTTTTAGCTAAAAATAATTGTATAGTACAATCATAGAAACCTCTGTTTTCCATAAAAAGAAAAATCCCACATGAATCTCTTTTATAGAATAATTCATGTGGGATTTCTTTTTTGTCTTATAACAATATCACGCTGTTCAGCTTTCAATTATTTTCAACAACTCATCTCTCCTGTTTTTCGCATATTTTTGAAATTTCCACATCCTTAATCTATCCGCAGCAACAATATATAACTGCTGCAATGCCTTCTTATCACTACATTCTAATACAGGTCTTTCAGACTCGTCCACTACAAGATACAACCTAATTTGGGTTTCGCAATCATAACATTTATTAATGCAATAAAATACTTCCAGAAGATAGCCCCCCCACTCATCACGCGCATAAAATAATTTACTCATATCAGGATTCATAGAAGGATTCTTATCCGGATTCCTACTTGGCAAATCATCAAGCAACCACCCAAAATCATCCGTACATTCTTCATAATCCTGCCAAAAGTTCTCTTCTCCATTCGTTTCCAATGCTTTTTCTGTCAAATAATCAATAATCTTAACCGTTCCTTCATTCAGTTTTTCCTGGGTGCTCGATTCAACTGTATATCCAGAACGCGCATCAATTGATATTTTAAAAAATTTAGCGATTGCTTTAATTTTATCAAAAGAAGGATTGGCTTTGTTCCATCTCGAAATCGTCCCGGCACCTATTCCAAGATTTTTTTCCAAATCAGCTACTGAAATATTATTTTTTTTGCATAATTCTCTAATATTTGATAACAGAATTTCATTTGTCATTCATACATCCACCC
>CAMWXB010000044.1 GCA_947178125.1 uncultured Lachnospiraceae bacterium
CTCTGTATTATGTCCGTGCAGCGGTCTGGGAAAAGAGGGACAGGCTGCTTCAGAATATCTGCAACGGCATCCTGCTTCATTTTCTGGTGATGACAGGATATTGTCTGCTGCACAGGCCGTATATGTTCTATCAGTATTATCGTTATCCGTTCATTTTCCATACGGTGACGATTTCCGCCGTTTATTTATCGTTGGTGGTATGTGCGGCGCTCGTGAAACTGCTCGGCTGTTATCGGAGAGAACCAAAACTTTCATGTATCTGGAAGGAACTCGCGGTTTTTGGAATTTCTGCGGTATATCTGGTTTTTACATTGTCGCGGACAGGCTATCTGGCAGTGGCGGTTACGGCGCTCATTGTCATTCCGGTTGTCTGCCTCGGCATGAAGAAAAAACTCAGGAGTCTGCTGATTGCAATAGCGATGCTGTTTTTTGCTGTACTGCTTTGTTTCCCGGCGGTCTTCACGGCACAGCGTATTGTCCCGGCGGTAACGGCGCAGCCGGAAACGATGGTCATAGAAGAACTGCCGAGCGAGATTCAGCATGGGAGAGATTTGGATTCCAATTATTATATAACGATCCGACGGTTTATTCATGTATTCCAGTCGAAAGTGCTTGGAATTCCGGACGAGAAGTGTATCAATCAGTATAAAACTGCAAAAGATGATAGGAAGAGCGGTGTCGGATACTGTATGGCGGCAGGAGAATCTGTGTCAGATAAGATGCTCGTAGCCTCAGCGGATTTTTCGGGAAATGAGATTCCCGAACAGGAGGAGGAAAGCGAAGCTGACGTGCAGGTTGAGGAGGAAGAATGGTCTGGCGAAGAAGAGCAGCAGGAGAGTGACGCGGAAGCCTATACCAACGGGCGGTTGGATATCTTCAGGTTATATTATGAAAATCTGAACATGGAAGGACATGATGATATGTATATTACGCTGCCCGACGGCAATCTGGTCGTTCATGCGCACAATATTTATCTTCAGGCCGCGTATGACCATGGGATTCCGGTGGGCATTGCATTTGTTTTATTTGGGTTATGCACATTGGTGCAATCAGCAGTTTATTATAGAAGGAGAAAAGATGACAGGCTATGCAGTGTACTGCCGTTTGCGTTATTGATCTTATTTGCGGCAGCAGGATTGACGGAGTGGATATTTCATCCCTGCAATCCGATTGCATTTTGTCTGTTGTTAATGCTGGCGCCGCTTTTGACCGATATGGGGCGCACCGCAGAAGGAACGAGTGGAGATGGAAAAGAAGCGTAAGCCATTTAATGTAAAACTATTTTATCGAAGAACGGCCTTGATCATTTACGATATTATCAGCATTATCCTGGCAAGTTATCTGGGGATTTTGATTCGTTATGATGGAAAAATATCGTTGATACCGGAGCATTTTATGCAGCCGATCGAACGATTCTTACCGTTGAATATTTTGTTAACACTGGTCATTTTCTATTTTTTCCGTTTATACAGCAGCCTCTGGGCGTTTGCAGGGGAGACAGAGTTACAGAATATTGTCGTTTCCTGTGTGGTCTCGACGGTCATGAACGGTATTGGTCTTCAGTTTTTCAAATCGGCAGGGCAGGCAGTTCCGAGAAGCTACCATTTCCTGTACCTGTGTCTGCTGATCAGCTGTACCTTTGCGAGCCGGTTTTCGTACCGTTTTTTCAGGGGACTCAAGCATAAGCAGCAGAATAAAAAAAATAAAATTTCCGTCATGGTGGTCGGCGCCGGAGAGGCCGCTAATGCCATTATCAAAGAAATCGTGAACAGCAATTTTTCTACGATGGTCATCCGCTGTATCATCGATGACGATAAAGGCAAATGGGGAAAATATATTCAGGGCATCAAGGTGGCCGGCGGCCGGGATAAAATTGTGGAATGTGCCGATATTTATAATATTGATGAAATTATCGTGGCAATGCCTTCTGCTACTCGGGCGGATATTAAAAATGTTCTGGAAATCTGCAAGGATACGAATTGTAAACTGCGTTCCCTTCCGGGAATGTATCAGCTCGTAAACGGAGAGGTCAACGTCAGCAAGCTGCGGGATGTTGAAGTAGAGGATTTGCTGGGCAGGGAGCCGATCAGCGTCGATATGGATTCAATCCTCGGCTATGTGCAGGGCAAGACAGTGCTCGTGACGGGCGGGGGCGGTTCTATCGGCAGTGAATTGAGCCGGCAGATTGCGCAGCATCGGCCGAAGCGGCTGATCATCCTCGATATTTATGAGAACAGCGTATACGACGTGCAGCAGGAATTGAAAATGAGGTATCCGGAGCTGGATTTGGTCGTGCTCATCGCATCCGTACGGAATACGAACCGGATGAACTGGATTTGTTCGTATTACCGGCCGGATATCGTTTATCATGCGGCAGCGCATAAACATGTACCGTTGATGGAAGACAGCCCGACGGAGGCGATCAAGAATAATGTGTTCGGAACCTTTAAGACGGCACAGGCGGCGGCTATGAGCGGGGCAAGAAGGTTCGTCATGATATCAACGGATAAGGCGGTAAATCCGACGAATATCATGGGAGCCAGCAAGCGTATCTGTGAAATGATTATTCAGATTTTTAATAAGCACTATGATACGGAATTTGTGGCCGTGCGTTTTGGAAACGTGCTTGGCAGTAACGGAAGCGTTATTCCGCTTTTTAAGAAACAGATCGCGGAGGGCGGCCCTGTTACCGTTACGCATCCCGATATTATCCGGTATTTTATGACGATTCCGGAAGCGGTGTCGCTTGTATTGCAGGCGGGCGCCTATGCAAAAGGCGGGGAGATTTTTATTCTGGATATGGGAGAACCGGTGAAGATTCTGGATTTGGCGGAAAATCTGATTCGTTTATCCGGCTACCGGGTAGGCGAAGATATCAAGATAGAATTTACGGGACTGCGTCCGGGTGAAAAATTGTATGAAGAATTGCTGATGGATGAAGAGGGAATGAAGGATACCGCGAACCGCATGATTCATATTGGCAGACCGATTGAAGTGGATGAACAGGAATTTTTCGAGCAGTTAAAAGAGTTAAAAGACGAGTGCCAGATTGAAACCTCGGATATCAGACCTTTGATTCAGAAAATTGTGCCGACCTATCATTATGGCGGTAATGGCAGCATCGCAGACTGAGAAAGGAGCATGATTATAAAAATGGGGAAAAAGCGGATTTATTTGTCTTCTCCTACCATGCACGGTAAGGAACAGGAGTTTGTGCAGGAAGCATTTGATACCAACTGGATAGCGCCGCTCGGGCCGAATGTGACGGCTTTTGAGCAGGAAATGCTGGCTTATACGGGAGCGGGCTGCGCAACTGCGCTGAGCGCTGGTACGGCGGCAATTCATCTTGCGCTGAAACTGTTAAATATCGGGCCGGGCGATGTGGTATTTGTATCGGACCTGACCTTTTCAGCGACCTGTAATCCGATTGTATACGAGGGGGCGGCTCCCGTTTTTATCGATGCTGAACCGGATACCTGGAATATGTCGCCGCAGGCATTGGAAAAAGCGTTCGAGAAATATCCGCATCCAAAAGCGGTTCTCTGTGCTTATCTGTACGGTACGCCTGCCAAAATTAATGAAATCATGGCAATTTGCGAGAAACATCATGTGCCTTATATAGAAGATGCCGCGGAATCTCTCGGCAGTACTTATATGGGCCGCCATACGGGAACTCTTGGCAAATTCGGCATTTATTCTTTTAACGGTAATAAGATTATCACGACTTCCGGCGGTGGTATGCTGGTATCCGATGATGAGGAAGCGATTAAAAAAGCGCTCTTTCTGGCGACGCAGGCAAGAGATCCGGCAAGGCACTATCAACATTCCCAGATCGGCTACAATTACAGAATGAGCAATGTCACGGCGGGCATCGGAAGAGGGCAGCTTCTTTATATGGAGGAACATAAAGCGCGTAAACAGGCGATTTACCGGCAATATCAGGAAGCCTTTGCGGATATTCCTGAAATTTCGATGAATCCTCTGAACCCGGATGGAGATGCGAACAACTGGCTCTCCTGTATGACGATCGCCAAAGGCAGCAGTGTGACGCCGGATGAGATCATGGATGCGTTGGATGCGGAAAATATAGAGAGCAGACCGATTTGGAAGCCGATGCACGAGCAGCCTGTGTTTGCAGAATGCGATTTTGTGCCGCATAACGAGGACGGCAGCAGCGTGGGCAGCGATATTTTTGCAAGAGGCTTATGTCTGCCAAGCGATATTAAAAATACGCCGGAAGATATGGAACTGATCATCGGCATTGTCAGAAAATGCTTCAATAAGTAGGTTTTGGACCGGCAGCGCAAATGCGTCCGTGCGGGAATGGAGGGGAAACAGATGATTTATGAGAGATATATAAAACGGTTTTTCGATATTATCATTTCACTCACAGCAATTATTATCCTGAGTCCCCTGTTTCTTATTTTGGGTATTCTGGTGCGGGTGAAGCTGGGGAGTCCTGTTTTTTTCCGGCAGAAACGGCCGGGCAGGAACGGGGAAATCTTTACGCTCTGTAAGTTCCGTACCATGACGGATAAGCGGGATGAAAAAGGAGATTTGCTGCCCGACGAAGAGCGGCTTACGAAGTTTGGGAAAATGCTTCGTTCGACCAGTCTGGACGAACTGCCTGAATTGTTCATCATCCTGAAAGGAGATATGAGTCTGGTCGGGCCGAGGCCGCTGCTCGTGAAATATCTGCCCTGGTATACGGAAGAAGAACGGCACAGGCACGATGTGCGACCGGGACTGACAGGACTGGCACAGGTGAACGGCAGGAATACCATCGGATGGGAAGAAAGATTCGCATATGATCTGGAATATGTGCGGCACTGCAGTTTTCTGATGGATGTGAAAATCATTGGAATGACCGTTGGCAAGGTTCTGAACCGTTCGGGAATCCTGTCAGGCGCGGAGCAGACGACGGAGGATTTCGATATATACCGGAGTAAGCAGCAGAAAGGCGGCTCATGATGAATATCCTGATATTAAGCGCGGGAACGCGGAATAAAGTGGTACAGTATTTTAAGAAAGAAGTGGGAGCGGAAGGAAAGATCGTTGCGACCGACTGCAGCAATCTGGCGCCTGCCGTTTATGATGCGGACAAATTCTATCTCGTATCGAGGATAACCGCACCCGGTTATCTGGAGAGCATTCTGGAAATCTGTCAGAAAGAAAAAATAGACGGCGTTTTTTCCCTGATCGACCCGGAACTCAGCATTCTGGCGAAGGAGAAAGACAAATTTCTGGCAATTGGCACGACGCCGATCATTTCACCTTATGATCTGGTGGAGACCTGTCTTGACAAATACCGGATGTATCGGATGCTGTGTGAAATGCAGATTCCTACCGGGAAATGCTATGTGGAAAAGGAAGCTTTTTATCAGGCGGTGGAAGAGGGGGAAATCTCCTATCCTGTTTTTGTGAAGCCGGTAAAGGGAAGCGCGAGTATCAATATCAGTAAAGTGGGCAGCCGGGAGGAAATCGAGCTTCTGTTCAGATTGTATGACGATTTGATGATACAGGAATATATGGATGGGCAGGAATATGGCGCCGATGTCTATATTGATATGATATCGGGAGAGTGCACTTCCATTTTTGTGAAAAAGAAGATAAAGATGCGGGCGGGGGAAACGGATAAGTCGGTATCGTTCAAAGATGAGAAGTTATTTGCCATGTTAAAAGATTTCGTGGAAAAATGCGGTTTTCGCGGGATGATCGATATTGATATTTTTGAAATAGGCGGGATCTGGTATATTTCGGAAGTGAATCCCCGTTTCGGCGGTGGTTATCCGCACGCCTATGCCTGCGGCGTGAATATGCCAAAGCAGGCGCTTGTGAATCTGGCAGGAGAAGAGAATCCGGCCACGATCGGGGCGTACCCGGAATCTGTCTGCATGATGAAATATAATGAAATCGCCGTAAGGGATATGAACGGTGTGGAACTGCAAGGATAAAGAGAGAAAGACTTGCATCTTTCCTGATTCAAAGAGACAGTACACCAGATATGAGGGAATACAGATATGGGCAGAGTATTGATCCTTGGCAATTCTTCCGGCGGTCTGTTTGACTTCCGGAATGAATTCGTGGAGGCGCTTTTAAAAGAAAATCAGGTTTTTGTCAGCGTGCCGGACGATGTAAAGACGAAGGAACTGACGGAGGAAGGATGTCAGGTCATTCGGACTTCCATTAACCGCAGGGGAATCAATCCGGTCGAAGATCTGAAATTGTACCGGACGTATCATAATATGATGAAGGAGCTAAAGCCGGATTTGGTCGTTACCTATACGATCAAGCCGAATATATACGGCGGTTTCTGTGCGGGCCGGATGAAAATACCCTATATAGCGACGATTACCGGGCTGGGCGGGGCTTTCGACCGGACAGGGCTTTTGTTACAGCTGATTATCCATATGTATCGCGCGGGTCTGAAAAAGGCGGCGTGCGTCTTTTTTCAGAATGAGGAGAACCGTTCTATTTTCCGGAAATTCGGCATTATGGGGAAAAAAGAAAGAATGGTCATGGGTTCCGGCGTGAGCCTGCCAAGACACCCTTACGAGCCGTATCCTGAGCGGGACGAAACCCATTTTCTGTTCGTTGGCCGTGTCATGAAGGAGCGGGGGATTCTGGAATTTCTGGGCGCTGCCCGGAAACTGCACGGCGATAAGGTGTTTTTTGATATTCTCGGGTACTGCGACGAAGATTACCAGGAAATGTTAGAGGAATACGAAAAAGAAGGCGTAATCCGTCAACTCGGTTTTCATACAC
The DNA here is from genome assembly GCA_947178125.1 of uncultured Lachnospiraceae bacterium. Classification (GTDB taxonomy): domain Bacteria; phylum Bacillota; class Clostridia; order Lachnospirales; family Lachnospiraceae; genus UBA3282. The sequence continues at coordinate 6,766 of CAMWXB010000044.1, forward strand.
AGGTGCATCCCTATCTGGCGGATGCCAGTGCAATCGTGGTCGCATCTTTCCATGAGGGGATGTCCAATGCGCTGATCGAAGCGGCGGCTACCGGAAGGCCCGTCATTGCGTCCAACATCAGCGGGTGTATGGAAGCTTTTGAAGAGGGAAGGACCGGATTCGGTTTTACGCCCGGCAATACGGAAGAACTGATTCAGGCGATGGAGAAATTTTTACGTCTGTCTCATGAGGAGCGTGCTGCGATGGGGCGCGCGGGGCGTGAGAAGATGGAGAAAGAGTTTGACAGGGAACTGGTGACGGCAGCGTATATGGATGAAGTGGGGAAAGTATTGGCATAATAAAAATAAAGATATAAAGAACAAACGAATCGGGAAGGAGATAAGACAGCAATGAATCTGTATGAAAAGATTGTAGCAGGAGAGGAAAAAATTTCACTTGTAGGACTCGGCTATGTGGGAATGCCGATTGCAGTAGCTTTTGCAAGAAAGGTCAAGGTCGTTGGTTTTGATTTAAATGAGGAGAAGATTAACCTGTATAAGAGCGGTATCGACCCGACAAAGGAAGTCGGTGACGAAGTCATCCGAAATACGGCGGTGGAGTTCACCGCGGACGCTTCGAAACTGAAAGAAGCGAAGTTCCATATCGTAGCCGTGCCGACGCCGGTTAAGAGCGACCATACGCCGGACTTGTCTCCGGTGGAAGGTGCGAGCCATATTCTGGGGCAGAATCTGACAAAAGGTTCCGTCGTAGTCTATGAATCGACAGTGTATCCGGGCGTAACGGAGGATATCTGCGTGCCGATTCTGGAAAAAGAATCCGGTTTAAAATGCGGTGTCGATTTTAAAATCGGTTATTCACCGGAACGTATCAATCCAGGCGATAAGGTACATAGGCTGGAAACGATTACCAAGATCGTGTCCGGTATGGATGAGGAAACGCTCGATACGGTAGCAAAAGTGTACGAGCTTGTCGTAGATGCCGGCGTTTACCGCGCGGAATCCATTAAGGTAGCGGAAGCGGCGAAGGTCATCGAGAACAGCCAGAGGGATATCAATATTGCGTTCATGAATGAACTTTCCATTATTTTCCATAAGATGGATATCGATACGCAGGCCGTATTGAAAGCGGCGGGCACAAAATGGAATTTCCTGAACTTCATGCCGGGTCTCGTAGGAGGCCACTGCATCGGCGTTGACCCGTATTATCTGACCTATAAGTCGGAGGAACTCGGCTATCATTCCAGAATCATACTGGCCGGCCGGCGTATTAATGACGAAATGGGAAAATATGTGGCGGAAAGCCTTGTAAAAAATCTGATCAAAGCGGATATTCCGGTCAAAACCGCAAAAGTAGCGATTCTTGGATTTACGTTCAAGGAGAACTGTCCGGATACAAGAAACACGAAAGTAATCGATATTTACAATGAACTGGGCGAATACGGTATCTGTCCGCTCGTCGTGGACCCGGCCGCAGATGCGGATGAGGCGAAGAGACTGTACGGTCTGACCTTCGGTAAGCTGGAAGATATTCACGATATGGATGCGGTCATTATCGCCGTTGCCCATGATGAATTTAAGAAGCTTGAGAAGGCGGATTTGAACCAATTCTATAAAGCGGAGAATGCCAAAAAGGTGCTTGTGGATATCAAAGGGCTGTTGAACAGAGAAGAATATCTGACGGAAGATTATCAGTACTGGAGACTATAGTGCCGCTGATGGCGGCGGGATGAGAGGCGAAATGAGCAGAAAAATTGCCGTTCGGATGGATGATATTACGCCCGATATGAACTGGGAGAACTTCCGGTTTTTTCAGGGATTATTTGAAAAAGCGGACATTACGCCGTTACTCGGTATTGTGCCGGAATGCCGGGATGAAAAACTGCATTGTGGGAAACCGCGTGAGGATTTCTATGAGACCATGCGGGAGTTGAAAGCGAGAGGATATTCCTTCGCCATACATGGCTGTTATCACCTCTATACGACGAAGAAGAGCGGTCTGTTTCCTCTGAACAATATTTCAGAGTTCGCGGGCGTTCCTTATGAAAAGCAGAAAGAGATGCTCGCATTCGGGAAAAAGAAGCTGAAAGAACAGGGTATTGATACCGATCTGTTCATGGCGCCGGCACATTCTTATGATAAAAATACACTGCGGGCGCTGCGGGAGCTTGGCATCACCAAGGTGACGGACGGTTTCGGAAAAGCTCCTTACACATATAAGGGTCTGACTTTTTATCCGATTTCCTTCCTGCTTCGCCGCAGCCTGAAACAGAAAGACGGTGTGACCACACTGGTGCTTCATTCGAATACGCTGACGGAAGCGGACAAAGAGCGGTATCAAAGAATTTTTGATGAATATGGAAAGAATATGATTTCCTATTCGGAATATTTGAAAACGGAACCTGTGAAAAGGTCTTTTCCGGGGCAGGTCATCGAATATCTGCTGGCAAAGGGAAAATTTCTGGCGGGCCGTCTCCGGCGGTGATAAATTTCGCTGCAGGCTTTTAGAAAGCCGAATAGGATGTCCGGTATACGAAACTTGAGAGGAAGGGTGCTGCGATGGAAAAACCGATACGGATACTGCATGTGCTCGGCGGTGTCAGTCTTGGCGGTGCCGAAAGCCGGATAATGGATTTATACCGGTGCATCGACAGAGAGAAGATACAGTTCGATTTTCTGGTGCACCAGAGCACGCAGGGTTATTACGAAGAGGAAATCAAAATGCTGGGAGGGCGGCTTTACCGCGTTCCCCGTTTTCGATTATATAATGTCTTCGCCTATCGGAAAGCATTGCGGGATTTTTTTGCGAATCATCATGAATTTCGGGCGGTGCATGGGCATATGACCAGTACGGCATCCATATATCTGCCGATTGCAAAAAAGTACGGGATTCCCATGACGATCGCGCACGCAAGGAGCGCGGGCGTAGATAAAGGGATAAAAGGGACGCTCACCCGTCTGCTCCGCAGGCCACTGCCGCGGAAATGCGACAGGATGTTTGCCTGTTCGGGACTTGCGGGAGAGGCTGTTTTCGGAAAAAAGAATGCGGCGGCGGGAAAGGTGCAGATCATACCGAACGCCATCGACGTCAGGCCTTTTTGCTATCGGGAGGAAACGAGGAACGAAATGCGGCGCGCACTTTCGTTAGAGGATAAATTTGTCATAGGCCATGTGGGAAGATTTCACTATGCCAAGAATCATGAATATCTGCTGGAGGTTTTTGCCGAAATCGCGGGAAGGCAGGATAACGCGGTCCTGCTCCTTCTGGGTGAAGGAGAGCGCATGGCAGAGATGAAACAGTGGGCGGAGACGCTCGGCATTGCGGATAAAACAATCTTTGCCGGGAATCAGAAAGAAACGTGGAAATATTATCAGGCGATGGATTTCTTTGTATTCCCGTCCCGGTTCGAAGGGCTTCCCGGAACCGTCATAGAGGCCCAGAGCGCGGGCCTGCGTTGTCTTATATCGGATACGATAGCGAAGGAGACGGTCATTACGGAACTGACAACATGTAAAAGCATTGCGGAGAGCCCGGTAAAATGGGCGGAATATGTGCTCGCGAACCGGGAATATGAGCGGACGGACAGATACGAGCAGATCGTGGCTGCCGGTTTTGATGTACGGATACAGGCGAAATGGTATGAGCAGTTTTATCTGAATGCGTAAAGGAAAGGTATGGGAATTGAAACGGGTGACGAAAGACCGCATAAGAACAATCGGTATATTCATAGCGCTTTTGGCATTTTTTCTGGGAATGTTTGCGATATATGGAGTCGGTGTCTATAATGATTCCGAGCAGTATATCACGATGCACATTCACAGAGAGCCTCTGTATCCGCTTTTTCTGGCTCTTTTCAGAGTATTGGCAGGGCCGGAGACAGGGTTTGTGCTTGCGGTCATTGTACAGAATGTTTTGACAGTGTGCGGTATTTTTTTCCTGATAGAATATCTGCGGAAAAAGTTTTCCCTGAATCTGGCGGGGGAACTTGTGCTTCTTGTGCTGGAACTGATGCCGCATCTTGTGACGAGATATGTCTCGGCGCTTGGCATTTTTCTGGAAAACTCCATTATGAGCGAAGCACTCTGCATTCCGCTTTTTCAGTTCTTTCTGCTCTTTACGATTCGGATGATCTTCGAAGGAAAAAAGGCGGATATGGTGTGGAGCCTGGTATTTGCTTATCTGTTGTCGATGACGCGAGGTCAGATGATGACGACGATTCTGATCTGGATGGTGGTCGCTTTTCTGCATTTTCTGGGAGCGAAGCAGTATAAAAAGATACTTCTGCCGATACTGGCGGTACTATGTGTCTTCGGACTTAGGAGCCTGACGGTGCATACTTATAATTATTTTGTGACAGGCTATTTCATGGGAAATACCTATGGACAGGTCAATACGCTGACAAATGTTATTTACGCATGCGACAGGGAAGACGGGGAAGTTTTCGAAGAAGGAAGCCTCGAGCGGCAGTTCTTCGATACTTTTTATGAAGAGGCGGATGCGCTGATGGCGAATTACCGTTATGCCAAAGATGCCCCGGAGGGTGAAGCGACCTATCTGGAAGATCATCATGATATTTTGAAATTTCAGGTGCTGGAAAGCAATCTGTCCATGTATTATTTTGGGCTCGGCGAGGTGAATTATTACCAGCAGAGCAGTATGTCTGACGAAATGGCGGGCGCGATGCTGCGCAGGCTTCTGCCGGCATGTTTTGGACAATGGCTGTACGATTATCTGCTGCTTTGCAGGAACGGGTTCATTCGAAGCATTGCGGTGGTGAATAAGTGGATTAACTGGGCGGCTCTCGCGCTTTATATCGTGGCTGCCGGACTTACCGTACTTCTTTTTCTGAAAGACAAAAAAAGCGGCGCGGTCCGCGTGATGGGGCTGGCGTTTTTGTTTATTGCCGCCAATGTATGTGCCACTTCTTTGACGATCATGTGTCTGTCGCGGTATATGATCTACGGTTTTTCACTTTTCTATATGGCGCTCTTTCTGGTGGGAGTGGAGTGGGTGCCCGGCTTCCCGTTATTCAGGAAAAAGGTTTCTGTTGAATGACCGCTTTCCATTTCGGGGAAAAGAGATAATAGCCGATCATACAAAACATGGCAAACGCGAAGCTGATCGGGAAGCACAGCATGATAAACGTACCGTCAAAGAACTTCATGATAAGATAACCGGATGGAATGCGGACAGCCCAGAGCATCAGCAGATTGATGACAGTCGTGTACTTTACAAGCCCGACGCCGTTGACAAAACACATGATGCCGTTGAACAGGGCGAACATCCATTGTGATAACAGGGTGATGATAACATAACGGCTTGCATACATCAGGACTTCCGCATCCGTTGAGAATATCCTTAGAATGGGCATTCTGACAGCAATAAAGAACAAACCAAAGGCGAGCGTGATCATAGCGGAAACAACCGGTATCTTTATATATCCCTTCTTTAACCGCTCAATATTCTGCGCACCGAAATTCTGCCCGGAAAAAGTGGTCGCCGCGCCGGAAAGAGCCGTGATGGCGATATTGGAGCAGCCCGTGATCCTGCCGGCGACGGAAAGCCCGGCCATAAAGGTAGAACCCTGTGCGTTGATCATCGTCTGCATGGCCATATGCCCGAAAGAATACAGAGAATTATTCAGACCGATCGGAAGTCCGATCGTCAGGATGGCTCTTAATTCGGCCGCATGAAAATGCAGAGAAAAAACGGGGAAATCCAATTCACGGAATTTTTTCCGGATATACAAAATACTGATGCACCATGAAACGAACATGGCAATAATCGTCGCGAGCGCTGCGCCGCCCACATCCATTTTCAGGAGAGCGACAAAAACGATATCTAAAATAACATTTACAATACCGGAAGCAATGAGAAACCAGAGAGACGCCTTACTGTCGCCCATACCGCGGAGAATACCGGCATTCATATTATAGCCAAGACTGCCGATGGAACCTAAGAAGATTATGCGTGTGTAAGTAAGCGCTGCATTCCAGGTATCTGCCGGAACTCCCATGAACTTCAGGAGAAAAGGCGAAGCGAGATAACCCAGTATGGAAAGCGGGATACCGCATACAAAGATGAAAAACACGGATGTCTTACACAGATGGATTATCCGTCTGCTGTCTTTTGAACCGATGCTTTGGGAAATCAAAATAGAAACACCGGAGCCAATCCCTAAAAAAATGCAAAGAAAAACCTCTACCGGCTGTGAACTTGTTCCAACGGCGGCGAGAGATGTTTTTCCACAATATTTTCCAATTACGAGTGTGTCAACGGTGGTGTATAACTGCTGCAGGATATTGCCAAAAATGATTGGTATGGCAAACAGGAATACATTTTTCATGATAGGACCGGTGGTCATATCTATTTTTCTGGAGTTCATTGAATTTGCCTCGATCATTGCTGATTGATTTTAAGATAAGTGTATTACATTTCACAGCCATATTCAATCTATTTATGAAAATATTGTGTATTGGACAGAATTAGTATATAATCACAGTGTGAAGGGAATGAAGATTTTCTAAGGCGTCGAAGAACGCCGCCTAAGAAAATCCAAGTCATTCCCCAAAGAATGTCTCTGCGAGCCATTCTTCGTAATTTTATGTGCCGTAGGAACGGTGAAATGAGGATAAAGAGAAAGGAATGGTCATAGATATGGGATATCAGAATGTTACATTTGACAAAGAAAGTGTTTTTTTAATAGGGGGCGGTGCGGGCTTTATCGGCTCCAATCTCTGCGAAGCGTTGGTGAATATGGGATATACGGTCCGCTGCCTGGATGATCTTTCGACCGGAAAATATGAAAACATCGAGCCTTTGACTGCGAAAGAGAATTTTACGTTCATCAAAGGGGACATCCGGAATCTGGATACCTGTCTGGAGGCGTCAGACGGCGCGTCTTATGTTTTGAACCAGGCGGCATGGGGAAGCGTGCCGCGCAGCATCGAAATGCCTCTTCTATATGAAGAAATCAATATCAGGGGTACACTGAACATGATGGAAGCGGCCAGACAGAACGGCGTTAAAAAGTTCGTATATGCCTCTTCTTCTTCCGTATACGGCGACCATCCGGTACTGCCAAAGAAAGAAGGACAGGAGGGAAAAGTTCTTTCTCCCTATGCACTGACGAAAAAAGTGGATGAAGAATACGGAAGGCTTTATAAAGAATTGTATGGTCTGGATACCTACGGATTACGGTATTTTAATGTATTTGGCCGACGTCAGGATCCGGAAGGCATGTATGCGGCGGTCATTCCGAAGTTTATCAGACAGCTCATGCACGATGAAGTTCCGACGATTAACGGCGACGGCAGACAGTCGAGAGACTTCACTTATATCGATAATGTCATCGAGGCGAATCTGAAAGCCTGCCTTGCTTCCGGCGAAGCGGCCGGACAGGCCTATAACATTGGCGCGGGCGGAAGAGAATTTCTGATCGATATCTATTATGATTTATGCGAGGCGCTCGGTAAGAAGATTGAGCCGAATTTCGGACCTGACAGGAAAGGTGATATCCGGGATTCCAATGCGGATATTACGAAGGCAAGAGAACTGCTCGGCTATGATCCGGAGTATGATTTTAAGAAGGGGATTGCGCTGGCGATTGCGTGGTATAAAGAGAATTTATAGAATTTGGAGTGGTCCGGGAGACATATAGTTCCTTTGTCGGCACGCTCTCGCTCCGCGAAAAAACGCAGCGGTACTAAGTTCAAAGGCCGCAAAGCGTCCTTTTCACTAAGTGCCGGCGTTTTTCAAGGGCCTTCGCAGGAACTATATGTCCCCCGGACGACGGCCCAATTGCTATATTGATGAGAGGAACAGGAGATAACATGAAATATAAAGTTGTTATATTCGGGGTGAAGGATACTTCGGAGAATATTGTGGAATTTATTCATCATAATATCTGTCCGGTCGATCTGGTGATGACGATCAGTCCGGAGGTGACGAAGAAGAATCAGATTGCCGGCTATAAGGGGCTGTCTGTTCTGACGGAAAAGTATGGGATTCCGGTGCATGAGGCGGACAGTTATTTTCTGACGGATGAGAAAACGCAGACGTTTTTAGCACAGAACGAATTTGATATCGGCATTTCGATGGGATGGCAGAGGATTATTCCCGGTTCGGTGCTGGAGCGCTTTCGGTACGGCATCTATGGATTCCATGGCAACTGCGGTTATCTGCCTTTCGGCAGGGGGCGTTCGCCGCTCAACTGGTCGATTATTCTGGGGGACAGCAGGTTTAATCTGAATCTGTTCCGTTATGATGAAAAGGCGGACAGCCCGAATATCTTTGCGACGGAAATGTTTTCCATTACGCCCCATGATGATATCAGGACGGCTCAGTACAAGAACCAGATCTGTTCGAAAAATCTGATCCGTAAGCTGTTAAAGGCATATGAAGAGGATAATATTGTTATCCGTACCGACTCTAAGGATTTTGACTCTTGGTATACGAAGCGTACGGCGGCGGATGGAAAGATTGATTTTCATGAGCGGACAAGAAATATCTATAACCTGATCCGCGGTGTGGCGGCGCCTTTTCCAGGGGCCTTTGCGCTGCTTGGAGAACGGAAAGTGACTGTGTGGGAGGCACATCCTTTTGACGAAATGATTGACTTTTCGGCCTATGCGCCGGGTGAGGTCATCGATGTGTTCGATGACAAGCCGGTGGTGCGGACCGTAGACGGCTCCCTGTTGATCGACAGGTATGAATGCGAGACGAAATTGGTGCCGGGGGATATTCTTACATGAAAAAAATGATGTTGATCGTCCCGGCGCTGCATCAGGGAGGATTCGAGAAAGTATGCGTTGCGACGGCAAGACTTCTGCAGCCATATTTTCAGATACAGATTGTTATTTTCGATTCCAGAGAGATTGCTTACGATATCCGGGGACTTGAGGTGATCGACCTGCATCTTGCGAGCAGGCCCGGGAAGTTTGCAAAGTTGTGGAATGTGATCAGGCGGGCCCGTAAGATTCATCAACTCAAGAAAAAAGAAAGAACAGATATCGCTTACAGCTTCGGGCCGACGGCCAATATTGCCAATATTGTTTCTGGCGGGAAAGCGGCGAAATGGCTCGGCATCCGAAGTTATATGGATATGGATAACCGGGGGCAGATCAAATGGTTCTGTAAAAAAGCGGACAGGGTCATCTGCTGTTCGGAACGAATCTGTCGTGAAGTGGAAGAAAAATACGGGTGTGCTAAGGCCGTGACACTTCATAATCCCTTTGATATGCGGGAAATCGAAATGCTGGCCGGACAGGAAGCTGCGGCGCTTCCCTGGGAAGAGGGCCGCATTCTCGTTTCCATGGGAAGAGAAGATGTGGTCAAGGGTTTCTGGCATCTGCTCAAAAGTTTCGCGCTCATACACGAAGCGCTTCCTGATACGAAGCTGATGATCATCGGACAGGGAGAGTATGCGCAGTATAAAGAACTGGCAGCCGGACTCGGTGTTGAGGATGCGGTCTGCTTTATGGGACTGAAAAAAAATCCCTATCCCTATTTGAAGCGCAGTTCGTTATATGTATTGACTTCTTATAACGAAGGCTTTCCGAATGCACTGGTGGAGGCGATGGCGCTCGGCGTGCCGGCGGTCGCGACGGACTGCATGACCGGCCCGCGGGAAATCCTGGAAGAGAAATATGGGATTCTTGTGCCGAATATGAGCCCGGATGCAGACTTTTCCCCGCAGAATATTACGGAAGAAGAACGACGGCTTGCGGAAATAATTATCGCACTGTTAAAAGACGAAGAGCGAATGGCGCATTATCAGGAAATGGCAAGAAAGCGTGCCGGAGATTATACAGCGGAAAGTTATATTGCGAACATGCGCAGTTGGGCGGAAGCACCGGTAAAATAATCTGCGGGAGACGGAAACGCCTGGTACAGTATCCGAATACGAAGGAGGCCGGTCTATTGTTGGAGACACAGACAGAGAATAAAATCAAATTACCTTCCAAATGGCAGTTTTTCTCTGTCATTCCTTTTGCGATTCTCTATACTTCTTTTATCATATTGGGCAATCTGGAAAAGGCGTCGGAGCTTGGCGCGCTTCACAATATCGGCAGGATCCTGTTATGGCTTCTTGGAAGCTATGTGCTCCTGCTTTTCTTGTGTCATGGCATTTCACAGAGAAAAGTTCTGATGAAAAAAGCGCCGTTTCTTTCAAAGCTTCCGGTACAGCGTGAAAGACAGGGGAAATGGTATGTCTTTCTGCTTTTCTTTTTGCTCTGTTTCTTTAGTTATCTGCCCTTTTTTCTAATGTATTATCCGACCTGGTTCAGCAATGATGCGATATGGCAGACGGAGCAGATATTGGGTATGGTTCCGCGTTCGAATCATCATCCATATTTTCATACGATGATCATACAGTTCTTTTTCCGGATCGGTCATCAACTGTCCGGTACGATTACGGGCGGGCTTGCGTTCTATACATTCTGGCAGATGACGGTCATGGCGTTTGTGTTCGCTTTCATCCTGTATCAGCTTTATAAACGGGGGACCCGTCTGCTGTGGTTATTTATTGCCCTGCTGTTCTATGCGGTGCTTCCGTTCAATGCGGTGCTGACAATCTGCATGGGAAAAGATGAATTTTTTGCGGCGGCAATGTTCTTCTACACATGGACGACTGCGGAGTACGCTATTTGCGGGAAAAAAGTCTCGGGAAGTTCTGTCTGTGAGGAAAAGCTTTCCGGGAAAGGCGGAAACCTGTGGCGCTTCGCATATTTTGCATCAGGGCTTTTCGTCTGTCTGCTGCGGAGCAACGGTATTTTCATTTTTATGGGAACAACTGTTATTTTATTGGCATCCGACTGCTTTAAGCGGCGGATGGCGGAAAAAGCGGCAAGGCAGAAATATGTCTGTGCGGCTCTTGTGTTCGTGTGTTATCTGATTTATCACGGTCCTGTGCTGAATGCGCTGCAGGTAGAGCCGCCCGATACGATTGAAGGGCTGGCGATGCCGGTGCAGCATCTTACCTGTGCTTATTTAAAGGGCGGAGAATTGACGGAAGAAGAAGTGGCGATGATCGAGAAGGTCGTTCCGACAGACCAGCTGGAAGAGGCCTATAACCCTTATTTGTTTGACCCCGTGAAAGCCCTGATTCGTGAGGAGGGGAACCAGCAGGTTATCGAAGAGCAGAAATGGGAGTATTTCAAACTGTGGTTTCGCGTCGGACTGCGGAATCCATTGCAGTATGTGGTGGCGGAAGTGCGCCAGACGATGGGATACTGGGCATACCGGGTAAGGGATTACCAATATGTGTATGGCGAATATTTTATGGTCGATAATCCTTTCGGTGTAACGGCGGAACGAAAGCTTTTTACCTACGACGACAGCCTTGCAATGGGCGAATATCTGCAGGGATTTCAGGATTTTTTCAATAAGGTATGGAGTCTTGGACTGAATACATGGATCATGTTCTTTGGCCTTGCTTATGCGGCATACGAGAGAAAAAATCTGATGCCTTATGTTCCTTCGCTGATGCTGCTTTTGACATTGCTTCTGGCCACGCCTGTCTATAATGAATTTCGTTATATTTATGGGATGTTCATAACGCTTCCGTTCCTGTTCAGCTATAGCTTCGGCATTCGGGAAGGCGGCACATTCTGCGGGAAGGAGGCAGCCGATGAAAAAGTGGTGTAAAGCGGTTCTTTTTCTTCTGCCGCTGCTTCTGTTGGTGGCCGCAGTGAACTGGTATGTTGATTCTTACGCATACCTGCGCATTACCTATGATGAAATCGGCGGCCATATGATAGAAGAAGAACAGAATGTTGTCGGTCTGGAGGAATCGGGTTATAATGACAGAAGCTTGCTTCTGGCCTGTCTGAACAGACAGAGGGATGCAAAAGAAGTCGTGGTCATCGGCTCCAGCAGGGTGTTCACTTTTGAACATACGATGTTCGATACGGATTCTTTCTATAATGCGGGACTGTCCGAGGCTACAATTTACGATTTGTGGGCAGTAACGGGAATCCTTGCACGGAACGGCCATCTGCCCGAAACGATGGTCATCGGCGTGGATGCTTTTTTGTTCAACACAGCACACGATAATGACAGGTGGCTGGAACTGGAAGAATATGCGCGCTATATGGATGAGGCGGCCGGGCGGGAAACAGACGGCCGGGAGACTGCCGGACGAGGAACCGACGGAAGGGAAACGGCAGAGGGAAATTCCGGCCGTTTGAAAAATACGGGAAAACATCATGACAAATGGCTGTCGCTCGATTATTTCCGCTATAATATTACCTGTCTTCCGGAAGGAAAACGCTTTGCAGTATCCTATACGGACGATTGGGAGACGGAGTTGTACACGAAACATTATGACGGGAGCGTTTCTTATCAGAAGACGCTTCGGGATGTGCAGCCGGAAGAGGTCATTGCACTGACGGAAGAAGCGATGGAAACACACGTCGTTTACCGGATGACGGATTATCAGGAAATTGATGCGGGGAGCATGGCAATGCTCACCGATTTGATAGACTATCTACTGCGTCAGGACGTGGAAGTAATATTATACTTGCCACCTTATTCGCCGATGTTGTATGATTACATAGAATCGGAGGAAGCGTTTCAGATTACTTTTGAGGTAGAGGAGCGCATGAAGAATCTGGCCGTAGAGAAAGGCATCGCCCTGTACGGTTCCTATGACCCGGAAGGCAGCGGCCTTGAAATGGCCGACTTATATGATCTGTATCATGTAAAAACGGAAAAAACGCCGGATACTTATTTTCCGGTAGTTTTACCATAGTGTGGGAGCAGGCCGTAGATGGCGGCATGAGTGTAAATTTGGAGGAACTACGATGAAAGCTAACGTTACATACTGGTTAGATGAAAGCGCCAGAAGATGGCCGGACAAGACCGCTTTTGCGGAAGAAGGGAAAGAGGTTGCATTCGGGGAGTTGCAGAGGCAGGCAATGGCTCTCGCTACACAGATGCTCGAAAGAGGGCTGTTCAAAAAGCCTGTCGTCGTATATATGGAAAAAGGCGTGGATGTGCTCGTTTCTTTTATGGGAGCGGCTTACAGCTGTAATTTTTATTCCCCCATAGATGTCGATATGCCGGCGAGCCGTGTCAATAAAATTCTTGAAGTATTGAACCCGGCGCTGGTCATTACGACCGCGGCGTTAAAAGAAACTTTTTCAAATTATGAGTATCAGGGCGGTTTTCTGTTGTTTGAGGAAGCCTGCCATGCTGCTGTCAGTGAGGAAAAAATTGAGGCGGCAAGGCGCAGGGGCGTTGACACAGACCTGCTCTATGTGCTGTTCACATCCGGCTCCACCGGCGTGCCAAAGGGTGTGACGATCACGCACCGTTCTGTTATCGACTATATCGATTGGGTGACGGAGACATTTGATATCACGGAAAAAGACAGTTTCGGCAATCAGGCGCCTTTCTATTTCGATAATTCCATTCTGGACATATACAGTACGTTGAAAAGCGGTGCGACGACCTATATCATTCCGAAGAACCTTTTCGCGCAGCCGGTGCTTTTGCTGGAATATCTGAAAGAGAAAAAGATCAACACGATCTTCTGGGTTCCGTCGGCGCTCATCGTTGTGGCGAAGCTGAAAGCCTTTCGGAACGTGGACTTGTCGGATACGTTGAAACGTGTGCTTTTCTGCGGTGAGGTGATGCCGAACAAACAGCTGAATATCTGGCGGAAATTCCTGCCGGCGGTATTGTATGCGAATCTTTACGGGCCGACGGAAATAACGGACGCCTGTACTTACTATATCGTTGACCGGGAGTTTTCGGACGACGAACCGCTTCCTATCGGCATTCCGATGGCGAATACGGATATCCTTGTATTGAATGAAAAAGACGAGCCGGTGACGGGAGAAGAAATCGGTGAGTTGTGTGTCAGAGGGACATCCCTTTCTATGGGCTATTACAATAATCCGGAGAAAACGAGGGAGGCGTTCGTGCAGAACCCGCTGAATCCCTTTGTGCCGGAGACGATCTATCGGACCGGTGATCTGGTAAAATATAATGAATATGGCGAGATTATTTACCTGTCCAGAAAAGATTTTCAGATCAAACATATGGGACACCGGATTGAACTCGGTGAGATTGAAACGGCAGTGTCTTCTCTTGAGGAGATTTCTCTCTGCTGCTGTCTGTATGACGAGAAGAAGCAGAAAATCGTATTGTTTCTGGAGGAAGAACTGGAAAAATCTTATATCAACGAACAGATTTCCAAACTGGTACCCGAATATATGCTGCCGAATAAGGTGATTTCTCTGCCGAAAATGCCGATTAACGCGAACGGCAAGATTGACAGGGTAAAGTTGAAGGAATTGTTATAGATGTGAGGAGCATACGGTTGGGGTAAAATTGTTGGAGAAGGTGCGGCATGAAAGACGATACGGTATTTCAAAAGTTGGTCATCATTGGCTATGGTAAAATAACGGGTGAAATAATAACATACGCAATTGAAAAACAGAAGGAATATGGTTATCAGCTGGAAGTTATCGAGCATGAAGTGCATTCTTTCAGCATTACGGAGAAGCTCTGCATGGAGCACGGCATTCCTTTTGCGCGGATAGAAGATAAAAAGGAACTCACGGCCTGTTTGGATTCGTTTTCGGAGAGAACATTGATCGTCAGCGCAAGCAATAACTTTTTATTCCCGAAAAAGCTTGTGGAAAAGGAGAATCTGACGATCATCAATTTTCACAATGCGCTGCTTCCTGCTTATCCGGGGCGTAACGCGCCGAGCTGGGTCATTTTCACGGGAGAAAAGGAAACGGGCATCACCTGGCACTATGTGACGGCGGGGGTAGACGAAGGGAACATCATCATACAGAAGCGTTGTGAGATTGGCGCGGATACGAAAGCCTATGAGCTGGCGGAACGATTGATGACGCTCGCCTATGAAGCTTTCGTTGAGTGCTTTGACGCGGTGTTAAAAGAGCAGGCAGACGCAAGAGAACAGGGCTTTGACGCGGGACGGCGGATGTATCGTTCTTATGAAGTGCCTGCAGACGGCTTTTTTGAAATGGCGGAGGAACCGGAGTATATCTACCGTTTGTTACGCAGCCTGGATTATGGCAAGAATGGTATCTTTCCGCCGGCGCAGACGGTCGTGGACGGAAAAAGGGCGGAGATTCTGCGGTACCGGAAAGTTGTCGGGAGTGAGAACAGGGAGGCGGACAGCTTTTTGTTTCTGCCGCTGGGAGCGGATAATTTGCTGAAGATAAAGTATCGATTATTATAAAATATCGACAGTTATTTATAACAAATGTTATCAATGATAAAAAGGAGAATCCCTATGGAAGAGAAAGTTTTGGAAATTCTGGAAGAGCATTGTGAAGAAGCGCTGGATTATGACGGCGACAGCATGATGGAGGACGGCGTTATCGATTCTTTTACGGTCATCAACGTGGTAAGTGACCTGGAGGATGAATTTGATATTGAAATCGACGCAAAATATGTTATAGCAGAGAATTTCAGAAATAAAGAGGCGATCATCGAATTGGTCAGAAAGCTGTTGGAGGAGTAAATGCAGTTCTTATCCGTTTCTTTTATCATACTCTGGGCGCTGGCTTTTGCACTGTATTATCTGATTCCGTCGAAAGTGCAGTGGTATGTGCTGCTCGCAGCGAGTCTTCTGTTTTATATAGCCGGCTCTAAAGGAATTCCGGTGGCGCTGCCCGTGACTGCTTTGACCACATATGGCTGTGGTCTTTTGCTGCAGAAAAGTTTTGCAAGGCAGAAAGAGGCGTTGGAAACATGTGCCGGTAAAGAGCAGAAAAAGAGCGTTAAAGAGATATTTGCGAAGAAGAGAAAAAGGATGCAGATTCTGTATTTTATAGTCAATCTGGGTCTGCTCTTTTTTTATAAATATACGGTGCTGGCGCTGCCTGTTCTTCAGATGATACCCGGATTATCTTCGGATTTTGTGGAGAAACTGATCATGCCGCTCGGTATTTCTTTTTATACGCTGACGGCGATGGGATATATCATCGATGTAGGAAGGGAGAACTGTGAGGCAGAGCATAATTTCCTGAAGATGTTGTTGTTCCTGTCCTATTTTCCGGCCATTACGCAGGGACCTTTCAATCGTTTCGGAACGATGAAAGAGCAGTTCGGAAAGACGCATGAATTTGATTATGGACGGATGCTGCGGGGCATACAGCGGTTTGTCTGGGGCGCTTTTAAGAAGCTTGTGATCGCGGACCGAATCGGCATTTTTGTGGACAGCGTTTTTGAAAGCGACGTATCTGCGGTGCCGGGAAGCATTTTCGCCTGTGCCGTTGTTTTCTATATGATTCAGCTGTATGCGGATTTTTCGGGATATATCGACATGGCGATGGGTGTCAGTGAGAGTTTTGACATTTTTCTGCCGGAGAACTTTAAGCGGCCTTATTTCTCCAGATCGGTCGCTGAATTCTGGCGCAGATGGCATATTACGCTGGGAACATGGTTCAAAGATTATGTGATGTTTTCCTTTGTCATGTCCGGGACAGGTCGTAAGATTGGAAAAGCCTGTAAAAAGAAATGGAACGGTCTGGGCAGGCATGTTGTGCCGATCATCGGGACGATGCTCGTCTGGTTCTTTACGGGAGCCTGGCACGGCCGGACTGTCAGCTATATGCTCTGGGGCCTTTATTATGGCGTCATTATGAGTCTTTCCCTCTTATTGGAAGCAAAGTATTCTGTCTGGAAGCAAAAATTCCATATCAAAGAGGGAAAAGGCTATGCGTTCTTCTGCATGGTCAGGACTTGGCTGATCGTTTTTGCAGCGGACGTGCTGATCCGGAGCAGGAGTCTGGCACAGGCGGGGATGATTTTTCAGTCATTCTTTACCCGCCTCGATCTGCGGGCGCTGCTGTCGAAAACGGTTACTTCTTATGGACTCAGCAAATATGAGTTTTTGCTGTTGTTTGCGGCATTGCTGATCTGGCTGATCGTTTCGATATGGGAGGAAAAGGGAAAGGATGTGCGGGCGTATCTGGCCGGAAGGCCCATGCTGCTTCGCTGGTCCTGTTATTACGGAATCGTATTGCTGCTGCTGATCACCGGCATTTATGGCGGGAATTACGATACGGCGGCATTTCTGTATCAAAGTTTTTAAAGAAAATAGGTTTGTTTGAACGTCACGGTTCAGCCGGCGGCCACGGAGCATATACAGTTCCTGCGTCGGCCCTGGAAGATCGTCGGTACTTAGTGAAAAAGACGCTTTGCGGCTTTTGAACTTAGTACCGCTACAGATCTTCGCGGAGCGGGAGCGTGCCGACAAAGGAACTGTATATGTTCCGTGGCCGCCGGCTGGACCGTGACGGTCAAACGAATAGGGTGTATGTATGCAAAAAATTGCGTTTCATTTGAATTGTCTGGAACAGGGCGGTGCGGAGCGGGTCGTCACCAATCTGGCGAACCAGTTTGCGGAAAACGGCTATCAGGTTCTGATCGCAACGGAATGGTATGGGGAAAATGAATTTCAAACGGATTCACGGGTCCGGCGTGTGCACGTCGGCCTGCGGGAGGGCGATGAGAAAAAACCTCATCTGCTTCAGATTCTGCTCCGTATCAAATATCTGAAAGATTTTATCAAAGAGGAAAGACCGGATATTCTGATACCTTTTGCGCGGAAAGCGTTATACCGCGGACTGATGGCGGCCTACTTCATTAAAATTCCGGTGCTGATCTCCATTCGGACTGACCCGGCAGGGCACTATGAAGAGTTGGCAGATAAAATACAGATTCCGCTGCTTTTTCCACGGGCGGACGGCTGTGTTTTCCAGACAGAAGGTGCACGGGAATTTTTTGCACCCCGGTTACAGAATAATTCCCGTATTATTTTAAATCCGATCAATCCGAAATATATCGGCGTGCCGAGGCCGGAAAAGCGGACAAAGACTGTTGTGCAGTCGGGACGTCTGGTAGACTTTAAGAATCAGCCCATGCTCATCTTGGCATTTGTTGAAGTGCACAGGAAACATCCCGATTATGATCTGAAGATTTACGGCGGAGATTCTTTTGACGGCACGAAGGAAATACTGGAAACATTGATCGCACAAAATCAGGCGCAGGATTATATTCATTTGATGGGGGCCAGCGATACGCTGGAAAAAGACCTTGCGGACGCCGCGCTTTTTGCTTTTACATCCGATTGGGAAGGTCTGCCGAATGCCTTGATGGAAGCGATGGCGTTGGGCCTGCCGATCGTGGCGACCGACTGCCCCTGCGGCGGACCGAGGACCATTATGACGAATGAAGTGGACGGGCTGTTGATTCCGATCAAAGACCAGAAGGCATTGGAAGAGGGTATCAATCGTCTGATTGAAGAGCCGCAGTTTGCCGAAAGGCTTGGCATGGAAGCGAGGAAAATCGCTGAACGGGCGAACGGAGAAGCCGTTTTTGAACAGTGGCGGGATTATATTGAGGAGTTGTGCAGCAGAAAATAGTCAGGGAGGAAAAGCAAAATGAACTGGAAAAAATATGGAAAGGGTGCGGTCATCGCTGTAAATTGTCTTGCGATTTTCTTTATGGTTTATGTTATCGCGGTAAGCGCGGGATATACGGTGCTGCTCGGAGATGATTTTACCCACGGTGTCAGGGTGGGTGCATTTCATGTTCC
The DNA here is from genome assembly GCA_947178125.1 of uncultured Lachnospiraceae bacterium. GTDB lineage: Bacteria > Bacillota > Clostridia > Lachnospirales > Lachnospiraceae > UBA3282. Next base: position 25,352 of record CAMWXB010000044.1, read on the forward strand.
CTTTTTCCAATATTTCGCAGCATCGCTGCAATATATGAAGGAAATTTATCTGGACTGGCAGGGAACCTATTTTGCGATGTTCATACAGGCGCTTTTATCACCGATCAACAATTTTGGCCTGCCGCAGCTGAAGGCTGTCATGATCTTGAATGTACTGCTCTTCGCAGCTGCGCTGTTTGGCGTTATCTGGGCAGCATTTGATTTTATCTTAAAAGAAAAAAAGATGCCGCAGATTCGTCTGACAGTCTTTTCCATTGTGCTGTTTTCCGTCCTGGATGCAGAAATCTTTACGGAAATCTTTTTCTGGTATTCGGGTGCAGTGGCATACAGTATTCCCTTTTCTTTTGCATTGCTTGGCATCATGTTTTTTCTTATGCAAAATAACAATTGTTATTCCGAAAGGAAGAAACTGGTATTTTCCATTTGTTCCGCGTTCTTTCTTTTCTGTGCATCGGGCGGTTCGCTCGCGGTAACGGGGACGGGGTGCTATATTGTGCTGCTGTTAGCATTTGGTTTCTATCTGACTTCCCATAAAATCTCTGTGAGAAATATTGTCGTAACAGTTATCGGAATCATCGGGGCGGTGGTCAATGTCATTGCGCCCGGGAATTTTTCAAGGCATACACAGAATAGCGGCGGAGAGGGATTCATGCTGGTAGAGTCAGTAAAATGGGCGGTCAAGAATGTCTGGGCGGAGACGGAGCGGCTGACAAAAGAGACGATGTTCGGCGTGATGCTCGTTGCAATGATTCTGATAGGAATCTATCTGTCCGCCAGACTACAGAAAATCCTGAAAGAATACGGTGTCATCAGTATTCTTGCGCTGCTTGCCGGTTATGTGACTGCACTCCCCGTTGCGGTGGGTTATGCGGGACCGCTTTTTCCGAACCGGTGCTGTTTTATTCTGGATGTCGTGCTGGTTGTTTCATTTTTGAATTTAGCGGTGTTTATTGGCTGCTGTCTGGAACAGTGGGCAGACTTGCGGGATAACCGGGGCGCCTGTGCCGTTCTGTTCGTCGTGTTGTTTGCCGTTTTTCTGTCTTCCCCGGAGAAAATCTCCGAGTCTTCCATCGTCACGGTGGCGGAACTGATGCACAACGGAACGTATCGGGATTATTACGAAGAATGCGTTTCCGTCTATGATTATCTGGAAAATTGCGAGGAAGAGAATGTCGTATTGCCGATGCCGGAATATATTGAAAATTTTGAATGTTTCTATTTCGATGAGGATGAGACGGGCTGGGTGAATGTCGGAATGGCGGAGTATTATGGCAAGGAATCCATAAAGCGCAAGAATGAGTAGCCAGGTAATTGCGATGGGAAGGAGCGTAACTTGCCACTTTACGCATCTGCGTATATAATAGAGAGGATAAGAGCAGGGATGGAGAAGGCGAATGACTCGTAAACAGCTGATACAAAGTATAGTTTTTATAGGAATCTTTTTTCTGGCGTTGATTCCGGTCTCCTATATCGTCCGGACGAATGGCGATGTAAAAGACAGATTTTCAGGATTTTACGCGGAAAAAGACGATACGCTCGATATTGTCATGATTGGCTCCAGTCCGGTCTTTCCGTATTATTCGACACCGAAATTGTGGGGAGAGACGGGGATTGCGGCTTATCCGCTTTCTTCCAATGTACAGAGGCCGGCGGCGATGAAATATCTGGTAAAGGAAGCTGAGAAAACACAGTCGCCTTCTCTTTATATTTTTGAAATGCGTATGTATACGATGGAAGACGAAGGGCTTTCCGAAAATATGGCCTATACGCGGGGTGTGACGGATAATCTGAAGTATTCGAAAAACCGTGTGGAAACGATTCAGGCGCTTGTGCCGGAAACAGAGGACCGGTTGAGCTATTATATCGATTTGTTCAAATATCATACGAACTGGAAGATGTTCGCTTTTTCCTCGGAATGGAAGAACTGGAGATATGAGAAGGAAAGCGAGTTAAAGGGATTTCAGATTAAAGATGAGGTAGGGCCGACGGCCAGACCGGAAGCCGGAGGTGCGGAGGGGGAACTTCCGATTCCGCCAGAACAGGAAACCTGTCTGCGGGATTTGCTGCAATATTTACAGGAAAATAAATTACAGGCATTATTTATTGTTTCTCCCTATGGAGAAAGCCTGGAGGACCAGCAGATGTTTAATTATATGGCAGGAATCGTGGAAGAAGCTGGTTACCATTTCCTGAATATGAACAATTATTATGATGAGATCGGGATTGTTTTTGAAGAAGATTTTGCCGATTATGCCAGCCATACGAACGCAGTCGGCGCGGAGAAGTGTACGGCGTTTCTGGCCAGGTATCTGCTGGAAAATTACAGTTTTACGGACAAAAGGGGTAACGATACTTATGCTTCGTGGGATGAAGCCTATGCGCTGTGGCTTGTGAAGAGCCGGGAGGCGGGAGCGGTCATTGCGGAGCATATTGCCAATGAGGATTATGCGAAGATCGAGGAAGAGTAAGATTTGGGGAAAGGATGGAAAGATGGCGGCAGCTGGCGGACGAAAGATAGAATATGAGAAGATCAGAGTGTGTGCAATGTTTTTTATGGTCATGTTCCATTGCTGCGGTTCTATGGGGGGATTTATCGATACCGCCGGGGAACGCTGTCTGAACGATGGGCTGACGCTCCTTTTCATTACCTGTAACAGTTTATTTTTTATGTTGAGCGGAAAGTTCGCGCTTGCATCCAGGTGTGAGACCGTTTCGGACTACCATCGGTATTATGGAAAGAAACTGACGAATATTCTGGTTCCGATCCTTGTGTACATGTTTTTGAGGAGCCTTTTAGAATACGGTGGCAGGTTCTGGGAAATCTCTTTCTGGAAAACTTACGTCAGAAATGTCTGTTATGATTATGCCGGAACGGAATACTGGTTTTTGTATACGCTGCTGGGGCTGCTTTTGCTGGCACCGCTGTTGAATAAGATGACCGCAAATCTGAACAAAGGTGAGATATGGCTGCTTATTACATTTGGCCTGTTATTTAATACCATATGTTCATATGCGCCCTATGTGAATCTGTATTTTTCATGGCAGTATATCTTCGGCGGCTGGGTTTTTTATTTTATGCTTGGCTATTTTCTGGAAAAAGCGATCGATACGCCAAAGAAGGAGAATATTGTTATCGCGGCAGGCGGAGTGTGCTTTGTCATTTCCATGATTCAGAAACAATTTGGTCTGGTCTCCAATATCCATGATCTGGCGCCTACGTTTACGATGATCTCCTGTGCAATGTTCTTTTTGTTGAAAAGGAATTATCTCCGGAAGAGCGATTTTTTACAGCATATGATCATGAAAGCCGGGAAATATTCCTTTGCGGTTTATTTGATTCATAACCCGATCAGGAATTTACTGTTCGACCATATTCTGCCGCATGTGTCGGAAACGGCATATCTGCCGAATCTGCTCGAACTGGCAGTATGCACGTTGGCCGCAAGTTTTATGCTGGCATTTCTTTGCGAAAATACGCTTGTCAGGGCGGCTAAGTGGGGGGCCGGAAAGATTATATACAGGTTTTGGAACAAAGAGGAGGATAAAAATGTTTTCATTTGACGATTACAGGGAGATCATCAGGATTATCAAAGCGACGGGCAGGCATGCCAATTATGCCGATGCGCTGGGAAAGGACAGGTTTATTATCATGCGCCACGATGTGGAGTACAGCGTCGAGCGGGCGTATGAGCTTGCGCGGGTAGAGCAGAGCATGGATTTTGTGTCTACCTATTTTTTCCAGTGGACAAATAATTCTTATAATATCCTTTCCAGGAGAAATATGGATATGATCAAGGATATGCACGAGCGGGGACAGCATATCGGCCTGCATTTTGCATTAAACGGCATGACGGATATGTTGGAGATCCGTAAACGGATCCGGAAGGAAATAGAGATTTTGAGCGAGATGTTCGGATTTGCCATTCGGGAATTTTCCATTCACAGGCCGTCAAAGGATGTGCTTCGGGAGAATATCAAACTGGACGGCATCATCAACGCCTATCAGGATGACTTTTTTACCTTTGCCGAGCAGGTTACGGAGGATACGTCCGTTGAAGTAAAATATATGTCGGATGCAAATCATATCTGGCGTTACGGTTATCCGGATGAAAAGAACATTACCGGACATGATAAGGTGCAGATTTTGACGCATCCTTTTGCCTGGTGTAAGGAAGGCTATAATAACTTCAACAATTATCGCGCGCTGGTACAGGAGAAATATGAGGAATTAATTGATTCCATCGATCAGGAGTGCAAGGATTTCGGAGAATATAAGGATTATTTTATCGAGAAATATCAAAGGTGAGAAGACTTTCTCACATTGCGGAAGGCCCTGTCGGCCATTCTGCATAGAGGAAAGGATATGGTCATATATGTGCGGTATCTGTGGATATGTCAATAAAAAGGGTATCAGGCTGGAACAGCTGAAGAAAATGAATGACACGATGTATCACCGGGGGCCAAATGACAGCGGAGAAGAAATATATGAGGCGGCCGGCGGATATCAGGTGGGATTTGCACAGAGACGATTATCAATTTTGGATTTGTCAAAGCTGGGACATCAGCCCATGCACTCGGCGGATAAGCGGATTTCTGTCGTTTATAACGGAGAGATTTATAATTTTCAGGAGTTAAAAGAAGAATTGTCGGCGTACCCTTTTCGCTCCAACTGCGATACGGAAGTCATCATTGCCGCTTATCTGAAATGGGGAACGGACTGCGTGAAAAGATTCAATGGAATGTTCGCCATTGCCCTTTATGACAGGGAAAACAGCAGTATCTATCTGTTTCGTGACAGAATCGGGAAAAAACCGCTTTATTATTGGAAGCAGGAGGACGGTATCGTATTTGCTTCCGAGTTGAAACCCATTATGGAATATCCTGATTTTCCGAAAGAAATCAGAGCCGAAGTGTTATCCCGTTATCTGTTCCAACAGTATATCAACGCTCCTGACAGTATTTTTCGGGATGTTTATAAAGTGGAGCCGGGCAGTGTTCTGTGTTTTCAGGCGGGAGAAATTACGACGTGGAAATACTGGGATATCAGTCAGGTCTACCGGGAATGTGTAAAGCAGCCTGTGGACAGCTACGAGGATGCTAAAAGCGGCCTGAAGGAACTGCTCGAAAAATCCGTGGCGATGCGCATGATTTCGGATGTACCGCTGGGCTCTTTTTTAAGCGGCGGATATGATTCTTCTCTGGTGACTGCGATCGCACAGGCACATTCCGATACACCGGTCAAGACCTTTTCCATCGGTTTTCATGAAAAGAAATATAACGAGGCCGGATATGCGAAGGCGGTAGCAGAATATCTCGGCACAGACCATACGGAATTGTATATTGATGAAAAAGAAATGTTCGAGCTGGTGGACAGCATTCCGTATTATTATGATGAACCTTTTGCAGACAGTTCCCAGATTGCAACGATGCTCGTTTCCAAGCTGGCAAGTGAACATGTGACGGTTGCTCTGTCGGGCGATGGCGGGGACGAATTTTTCTGCGGTTATAATATTTATGAAAATGTCAGACAGGCGCAGAAACTGGATGTTCTCGGCGGTATGGTACACGGTATCTGCGGGCTTCCCGGTTTAAGGCAGGCGAAACTGGAGGAGCGGCTTCCCTTCCGGGTGCGTGTGATTGCGGGAAACCGGGAGAAAGAGAGCAAGACTCAGTTCGGCGCAGGAAATTATATCGTGAAAGCGAACGCTATGGTGAAAAAAGCGCCTGGCAAGGCGTCTCTTCCGGTCCATTATCTGACTGAGAGCAGCTATGGGGTACAAGACTGGCAGATTCGCAGAATGCTGCTGGATATGGATACTTATCTGCCGGGAGATATTCTCTGTAAAGTGGACCGGGCCTCTATGAAATATTCGCTGGAATCAAGATGTCCTATTTTGGATACGGATGTTATGGAATTTTCATACCGGATTCCTCATCGGTACAAATACGCGTCCGGTGACAAGAAGCATATTTTGAAAGAAATCGCCTATGACTATATTCCAAAAGAACTGCTGGAAAGACCGAAAGTCGGTTTCGGCGTTCCGCTGGATCAATGGCTGCGCGGTCCGTTAAAAGAACAATTGCTAGATTACAGTAGTTATGATTTCCTGGAAAAACAGGGAATCTTCGATGCGGCTTATACTTCTGAACTGATTCACAGCTATGTAAAGACCGGAGATGCAGGGCCGGCGACCGGGGCAAATTATTCAAAACTTTCATGGTCGTTTTTTGTGTTCCAGCAATGGTACGCATGGTTAAATCAGGGCAGAAAACAGGCGTGATATTAAATGGTGGTTCAACAAATGGGTGAGAACGGACAAAAAAATGAATTAAATAACAACAAAAATAGAAAAAAAGACAAAAAAAATGAAAAAAATGCAGGAAAACTTGCAAATACAAGAAAACTAGCGTTTTATATCGGTTCTCTGGATAAAGGCGGAGCGGAGCGGGTTTTTGTCAATCTGGCAGAATATTTTCAAAACAGGGGTTATCAAATCGTTATGGTAACACAGTATCGGAAGGCGGAAGAATACGCGCTCGCCGATGGAATCAAAAGGGTCATTTCCGATATTACACCGCAGGAGACAAGCTGGAGCAGACTCGTTAATTTCTGTCGGAGAGTGCGCAAGCTTCATCGGATCTGGAAAGAAGAAATGCCCGATCTGGTATTGTCCTGTGTTGGGAAGAATAATTTTATGACCATTGTGACGACCATGTTTACCAGGACAAAGCCTGTTGTTTCCGTAGTCGGCGAGGCAAAAGAAGAATATCCGGGCCGGGTAATGAAGTTTCTTGCCAATCTTCTGTTCCCATACGCATCGGGCGTTATTTTACAAACGGAACGCTCCAGAAGCTTTTTCTCAGAGAAAGTTTCAAAAACAGCCGTTATCCTTCCGAACTCTTTAAATCCATTGTTCATGCGGAAAAGATTTCAGGGAGAACGGGACAGGAGAATCGTATCTGTCGGACGTCTGGATGCCAATAAGAATCATGAAATGATGATTCGTGCGTTTGCGGCTCTGGCGGATAGATACCCGGAGTATACATTGACCATTTATGGAGAGGGAGAACTGCGGGAGGCTCTGCAGAAACTGATCTGTTCTTTTGGATTGGAAAACAGAATTTTTCTGCCGGGTGTGATTCCCGATGTGGCTGATCAAATAGAAAAGGCGGCGCTGTTTTTGCTGACCTCGTATTCGGAAGGTATTTCCAATGCGTTGATCGAAGCGATGGCGCTGGGACTTCCGGTAATCGCCACAGATGTGCCGAGCGGCGGAACGCAGGAACTGATCCGGCATGGGGTGAATGGATTGGTCATTCCGGCGGGCGATGAAAAGGCGCTGGAAAAGGCGCTGGATAAGTTATTATCGGATAAGGAACTGGCGGAAAGACTTGGCATGGAGGCTCATAAAATACAGGAACGGCTAGCGCCGGAGCGGGTGAATAGACAGTGGCAGGAATATTTTGAGAAAATCATAGGGTGATGGGAAAGGCGTAGCGATGTGCGGAATTGCTGGTTTTTGTAACGGAGATCTTGACTGGCGCAAAGCGATTGGAAAAATGAACGAGCGTTTGTACCACAGAGGGCCGGATGCTTCCGGCGCCTGGGCATCGGAAGATGAGCAGGTCGTACTCGGACACAGGCGGCTGTCCATTGTCGATTTAACGCCAAACGGTACACAGCCGATGGTGTCACATGACGGGCGGTATGTAATCGTTTACAACGGCGAAATCTACAATTATCCGGTCATCAGGGAAAGACTGATACGGGAAAAAAAGGTGACTGCTTTTAGAGGTACATCCGATACGGAAGTGCTTTTGGAAGCAGTCTCTGCATACGGACTGAAAGAAACGCTGAAAATGAGTAAAGGGATGTTCGCTGTTGCTTTGTATGATAAAAAAGAGCACGCGTTATTTTTGGCGAGGGACAGAGTGGGAGAAAAGCCGCTCTATTATGGATTTGTGGGAAAGACTTTTGTATTCGCATCGGAACTCGGTGCGATCGCCAGTCTGGACAACTTTCAGAATCCGGTCAATAAAGGCGTTCTGGAAGCCTATTTCCGCTATGGATATATACCGGCGCCGTATTCTGTTTATGAGAATCTCTATAAACTGGAACCGGGGAAAATATTGAAAATAGAAGCGCCGTTTCAAGACTATAAGCTTTCGACATATTGGTCCATGAAGGATATCGCATGTTATGGACAAACACATCTTTTCCAGGGGAGCGAACAGGAAGCGGCTGAAGAGTTAGAGCGCCGCTTGAAAGATGCTATCCGCGGACAGATGATGGCCGATGTGCCGGTGGGGGCTTTTTTATCTGCTGGAATTGACAGTTCGACAATCGTCGCGTTGATGCAGTCAGTAAGCGACAGAAGTGTCAGAAGTTATACCATCGGAATGCGGGAGAAGGATTTCAATGAAGCGGAAATTGCCGGGAAGATTGCGGCGCATCTTGGAACGGAGCATACGGAACTGTATATTACGGAAGAGGATGCAAAGCGGGTAATCCCGAAGCTTGGAGCGATGTTCGGGGAGCCTTTTGCCGATTCTTCCCAGATACCCACCTATCTGGTCAGCCGAATGACGAGAGAACATGTGACAGTCTCTTTGAGCGGAGACGGGGGCGATGAACTTTTCTGCGGCTACCAGACCTATCAGTCCATCGAGCGTATCTGGCAGAAAACGGCCAGAATACCGGCTTTGTTCAGAAAACCGGTGAGCGCGGCGCTTTTGAACAGCCCATGGGGAAAAGACGGTTCGCTTGCGACAAGAGCGAGACTGCTCGGTGCATCGGGCATAGAGGATATGTACAGGCGTTCCGAAATCGGGGAGGGATTTGACCTGCTTGCGCCGGAGGTGCGACGGGAACTGGCTTTCCCGGCTTTGAACGGTAAAAGCTGCGAGACGGTCATGGATACTTATCCGGCCGGTCTTTTACCGGAACCGTTGCACAATCTGATGCTGATGGATATGCTGATGTATCATCCGGATGATATTCTTACCAAAGTGGACCGTACTGCGATGGCGGTTTCGTTGGAAACAAGGGTGCCGATGCTGGACAAAGATGTGCTGGAATTTGCGTGGACGCTTCCGATTTCCTATAAAAAGCAGGGAAATGTCACGAAAAAAATACTGCGTGATATTGTATATAAATATGTGCCGCGGGAACTTATGGAACGGCCTAAAACGGGCTTTGCGATTCCGCTTCACAAGTGGCTGAAAGAACCGGAACTGCGGGAATGGGCAGAAGGGCTTCTCGACTGGAATGAAATTAAGAAACAACGGTTATTAAATGTAGATGCGGTCTCCCGGTTGTGGGAAGATTATGTGGAGCGCGGCATATGGCGTCAGCAGATCTGGTATGTGCTGATGTTTCTGCAGTTTATGCAGGAGCGGATGTCGTGTTGAGATTCTGTCCGGC
>CAMWXB010000045.1 GCA_947178125.1 uncultured Lachnospiraceae bacterium
ATCACTCTTTTTGACTGCTTGTCAAGACCGTCTTTCTTATTTTTTCACAAATTTTTCACGAATGTTTCATGAACTGCTTCCGGCGGCATCCGAACCACCATCTGCATCATCAACTTTTTACACATTTAGCGCAATGCACCCGCATCACTTATGTAAGCAGTCTGATATAGAAAAGAAACATCAGAAGAGGTGTACACATACTATATAAAATAATACTCCAGGAACCTTTCACGCCTCCCTGTACATGAAGCCGCTTTTTATACGATGGACAATTGATAATAAGAAGAATGAATATACAAGCCATAACACAGGTAGCTTCCAGAATCATCAAACATGGCGTTATAGCGCGGTCCTCCAGATAGTGATACAGACAGCCGGAATTTTCCGGATAATATTTCACGCTTCCGAGCCAGTCGCACAACGCCGTGATCCATGAATTTTTCATTACACAATAAGTATTCATATTGTCGGGACAGTTTCTATAACAGGCAAAAAGCGTTCTTCCGTACGTTAAGATCATGAGCAAAAGCATGTTTATATGATAATCCTGCTCCGATATCAGAATTAAAATAATTAAAAACGGAACATAAAGAAACAATCGATAAAATCCGTTGGACATCAAAAAGCTTATCGCCACAAAAGTGACTGCAACCGTGTACAGAATTTTTTTCCGACATTCTGCAGTATCGTCCAACACTATGTTGTAACAGCTAAAATAGAATAATACCAGAATAAAACCTGCAATGGAAATTTCTCCAAGCGCTGTATCAATCGTTGATGCGCCTAACATATCCCATGCCATTTTCGTAAAATCATTCGCTGTTTTCGCCGCCTGATAAGTCATATCATTTCTATAAAACAGTTCAAATAGAAATAACGGCGCTATTAGACCTGCCACATAGGAAAGCAGTTTGAATATATTCTTTTCTTTTATCAAAAGCATCGCCAATACCGGCATCAGCATGAGCGGGCAGCATGTTACGGCACATACCATCCACAAATAGGCAATTTTGTACTTCCCTTTTAAGAAATAATATAAAGATATAGTAAAAAAGCATATGTATGTCATTTCATCCTGTCCTGAATATCCGACGGACATCATGATTTCCGGCGATGCCATAATCAAAAGCGCGGCCAGAACAGCCTTCTTTACATCGCCCGTCATGAACATACAGATTTTTCCACAAAAATAAATTGTAATAAGTTCCATCAGAACGAGAAACAGTTTAGACCAGCACAGGCTCCAGAAATTGGTTACGAGAATTATACCCCCCCCCGGAGGTTACAAGCCATAAGGGCAGGTTCCATAAACACCACGGCAGAAGCCATAAATAATTTCCCTCACAGTTATAGTGCTGTGCTCCATGTATATTTAAAGCGGTGTATTCATAAAATTCATTTAATCTTCCTTTAAAAAACAAATCCCAGAAATTCATTGTCCATGCCGTCATGGAATCCAGGTCCCAATACTCAAAAGTAATCAGTGCAAGAAATGTCGTCAAAATGGTAATGGCCGCTAATACCATGTACAACCGCTGGTTCCTGACACATTTTAATAAATCCTTCATTTGTTTTTCTTTCCTCCATTGTACTTATATTCTATTCGCCCATCCGCAGGAACTCTATCCTGCTGCTTCTATAATTTATATGAAAATTTGCCAAAAAGTCCATTGCTCTTTGGTGTAATTCTTTTTTTCCATCACTTGCAAGCGCATAATTCTTTTGGTCATACAATAAACTCTTCGCCCTGTCTGCATTGCTGTTCAAGGCAAGAAGAAACAGCAGATTTGTATATTTTTCATTTTTATCCGTTTCTTCAAGTGCCTTTTTTACTCTGTCAGCGATTGAGGCCGTTTCCCGAGAACCGTCTGCAGAACCAGGCATATCGCAGCTACAATACAAGAAGCCTTTGGGCGGCACTGCACCGGGCTCAAGATATTTTCCGCCCACATCCCGTTCTGCATCCTGCTGCCATTTTACACTGTTCCATACGCCATTGTAAGTGATACCGCCGTCCAATGTAAATCTTGTATTTTTTTCCACAAAATCAAAATCAACGTGCTCCGCACCATACTCGTCTGCCAGCTCATCCGCTGTTTTCCGGAACAATTCCTGCATCTCTTCGCAAGCCCAATACCAGTCTGCATTATAATAATAGGAGCCGGAACTGCTTAATCCATTATTCTCCAGCAGCGCTCTGCCTTCTCTGTTGTTCGCCGCGCAGGCGTTCCTTGTATTCGCTCTGCTGAAGTGTTCATATAGACCTGCCAGATTCCCTGTCACCGTCTGTTTCTGATAAGATTCGCTCACCTGCAATGCTCCCTGCCCGGAAAGTATCCCTGTGGAATGATAGAAATATTCTTTAAAAATATTTTTTACTTCATCGCGATTCAATTTACCGTCATAAAAATCTTTCATGACCGCATAACTCTCATAAAACATTTTGTTATCCGGCGTGGACATATAAGCAGCGCCCTGTCTCTTTAACCGGTTCTTTATCTCCTCGTAAGTGTCCGAACCGACCGGTATTGTATAAGAATCCACGGACAACTGTAAACAATCCTTTAAATGGTATGTTGTTTCCTGTCCTTTTCCGTCTTTGTAAGCATATCTTTTTATGATGATATCTTCATCCGTCAAGTTTGCGCCGCCTGCTGCATTTGTATATCCGATTCCCGTTACTGCCATAAATCTGTCTCCTCTCTCAATATCGCAAATACGTTTTTACTCTTCTATTCGGTATATCGGAAGGATGACATATTCCTGAATGTCGATTACATGAACAGTCCTTTTGATGGAATGAATGATACTGAAAACGATAACGTCAAACTCTATTGAGGTCAAACTCTTTGATGATTTTTCCAGAAGGAAATCGTTTCCTGCAGGTCGGCTTCGTCTTCAAATAAATCGAGCGCCTTTGCCGCCTCAATTGCAAAATCCACATAGGCGTTGGCTCTGGCAGTAACTACATTGCCGTCTCTGACGCAATCCTCCTGTTCAACAGAACGTGTTGACCTGATATCTTTTAAAATTCCTGCCTTATCCAGCACATCGACTCCCGCACAGATTCCGCCTATCAGTACCTTTTCCTCATGCAGCCGTCTAAGAATATCCATTACCACAGCATCATCGATATTCGTTATTTCGCCGCCGGGTACGATAAAACTTCTGACATCTGACAGCTCCACTTCTTCCAACGGCAGGTCAGCATTTATAGAATAACCTTCCATCGCCCTGACAGTTTTTCCCTGGAGCGAACAGAATGCCAGTTTGCCACCCGTTACTTTCAGAAAATAATTCAAAATAACAATTTCATAAATACAGCAATCATCGTACAATAAGACAACATCTTTCATACCGTGACCATAACCTTTCCCCGCTTTATATGCCTATGCGGCCGTCCGATACGTTTTCCAATTACATGATAACAAAAAAGAAGTGTTGCTGCCATCTGCCCAACACTTCCTACTTTTCTGGTAGATAAAACGGAGAAAGAGGGATTTGAACCCTCGCGCCGCGTAAACGACCTACACCCTTAGCAGGGGCGCCTCTTCAGCCTCTTGAGTATTTCTCCACAGTCTGAACTATTCCTCTACCAATCTGAAATTTACGTCTGCTATACGACGCATTTGTTATTATACATAAGGCAAAAATATTTGTCAATGCTTTTGCCACAAATTATTATGGCCTGAATGTTATTATAGCCGTTATGGCTGACAATATTCTTTTATCGCCGTCTCGTATAAATTATTCCCTTCGGAATCAATTACAACGATGACCGGAAAATCTTTTACCTCCAGCCGACGGACAGCTTCCGTTCCCAAATCTTCATAAGCAAGCACTTCCGATGACAGGATAGATTTGGACAGCAGCGCACCTGCGCCGCCTACTGCGGCAAAATATACTGCTCCGTTCCTGACGATTGCTTCTTTTACGGCATCGGAACGCTTTCCTTTTCCAATCATGCCAGTCAGTCCCATATCCAGCAGTTTTGGCGCATATTTGTCCATGCGGCTTGCCGTAGTCGGCCCTGCAGAGCCAATCGGCCTGCCTTCCCGCGCGGGTGAAGGACCCATATAATAAATGACATTCTGTGTCATTTCAAACGGCAGAGGTTCTCCTTTTTCCAATGCTTCCTGCATTCTCTTATGCGCGGCATCCCGCGCCGTATAAATAGTTCCGGTAATATAAACATAATCTCCGGCCCTTAATTTTTGGGCATCTTCTGCGCTGATCGGCGCCTGTATATGCTGCTCCATACTTATGATGTGCTCCTTCCTCTCCGGCTGCCGCAAAATTCTCCGCCGTTATCAAATTCCTTCTTCTATTTCAACCGCTCCTTTATATCACTCTCACCGCATGCCGGTTCACATGACAGCAGATATTAATGCCCACAGGCAATCCAGCAATATGTGTCGGATAAGTATTGATATTAACTGCCAGTGCCGTCGTCGTTCCGCCGAGACCGCCCGGCCCGATACCGGTCCCATTGATTTTTTCCAGCATTTCTTCCTCTAACTCCTTCACATAAGGAATTGTCGAACGCTCATCAACAGGTCTTGTCAGTGCCTTTTTCGCCATCAGAGCACATTTCTCAAAAGTACCGCCGATTCCGACACCGACTACCATCGGCGGACAGGCATTCGGCCCCGCTTCCTTTACCGCGGTAAGAATCGCATTTTTAACGCCTTCTATGCCGTCCGCCGGTTTTAACATGAATACCCTGCTCATATTTTCGCTGCCAAACCCCTTCGGCGCGACCGTAATCTTCACCTGATCTCCCGGCGTTATCTCATAATGAACGATTGCAGGGGTATTATCCTTCGTATTCTCCCTGACGATCGGGTCATTCACAACGGACTTTCTGAGATATCCTTCCGTATATCCTCTTCTTACGCCTTCATTGACAGCATCTTCCAGCAGGCCGCCCGTAAAATGAACGTCCTGTCCGATTTCCATAAAAATGACCGCCATGCCTGTATCCTGGCAGATGGGGATCATATCTTCACCGGCAATTTTCAGATTGTCCTGCAGCTGGCACAGTATCTGCTTTCCCAGTGGTGACTTTTCCGTATCCTGTGCTTTTTTCATAGCCGCATCCATATCCTGCGCCAGAAAATGATTTGCCTCAATACACATTTCTTTAATATGATTCGTAATTTCCGCTACGTCTATTGTACGCATCCCGTTCCTCCGCGTCTTTTCCTGTATCAGGCCCTGACTTTGTTTTCGGCTCATTTCAGGATTTCATTTTTAATTTCTTCCAGTTCCTCTGAAGATGGCTCCCCCGGTTTCCAGCCAATCGTCTGTCCATCGTCTTTGTATCGTGGAATCAGGTGCATATGGAAATGAAATACCGTCTGTCCTGCAGTCTCGCCGTTATTCTGTACCAGATTAAAACCGTCGCAATGCAGCTTTTCCGTCATCTGCGCCGCCATCTTTTTAGCGAGCAGCATCACTTGAGAAGCTGTTTCTTCCGGCAATTCGTATAAATCTGCATAATGATTCTTCGGCAGAATCAAGGCATGTCCCTTTGCCGCCGGTCCTAAATCCAGAATAACGCGGAATTTTTCATCCTCATATATTGTTTTGGACGGTATTTCCCCGTTCGCAATCTTACAAAAAATGCAATTTTCATCCTTCATTTTATTTCTATGCCTCCTTCAAAACTTCTCTTCGCCCTATGCGAAAACAAAAATCTGGTCTAATGTTCTCAGAATCTTAAAATCACCCTTCAGCTTCATGTCACCGGCCATAAATGAATGCTGGAATGTCGTTGCACCGGAAATAATTTCCACCATGGAATCTCTGCTCATTTGAATCTCCACATCAAAAGCGCTTCCCTCTCCATAGAAACAGTTCATCTGTGCACCGTTCACTTCAATAATGAGAGGTTTCTTTTTCTCTTCAATCACGATTTTATATTTTGCCGCAATTCCGGCCTGCGGTTGAAAATGTATCTTTAATTCCTGCAAAAACTCTTCCGTATTTTCCTTCTCTCCGCTTCCCATCAAATCCCGGAACAGGCTGGTCAGTTCCTGAATATCCGCTTTCTGACGCTGCACATAACTGTCATCGGAAGCATATTGAGAAAGCTGTTCCGTTTCCTGCGGTGTCAGATCGATATTGCGGGGAATGGATATCTTCTGCTTGACTGCCTGATTGCTCGCCGGAAGGCAGGGCATCTTCTGATTGATCGTCCTGTAAAGATTTTCCGCTTTCTTCTCAATAATACGCAGATATTCCTCGTTATTCTCCAGAATACTCGTATCCGCAATATAACCGCACAGGCCGCTGCAAGGACGTCCGCCCAAAATTTCCCATGCCGTAGCGAGATTCAGCTTCCCTTCCTGTTCGCCATAGGTCGTGGACATCACGATCGGACACATATAAATCTCGCTGATTTTTTCCTTGTCTCCATATAACCAGCAGGCATCCAAAAACTGCTGCATATAACCGCCGATTCCGTACCACTCCACTGTCGTTGCCAGAATGATGCCATCGGCCTCCTTCAACGTCTGTGGCACGGTCGTAATATTATTTTTCAAATCCATCAGCCGAAAAGTTTCCACGGTCACACGGAGTTCATCGAGCACCTCTCCCATCTTTTCCAGAACATAAAGCGTTGGGTCATCGATCAATCCTCTGCCGCCATAATAAATATTAATCTTCATCCTAAATAACCATGCCTTTCTCTCAACCTGTAGCATTTGCTTCGTCTGTACGGTCTCCCTGCTTTCCTTTTTCGCCAGGCGTAAGCAGCCAGAAAATCCCTGCCATCAGAAAACCCATCAGCAGTCCGCCGATATGCGCCGCATTATCAACATTTCTGCTCGTAAATCCGCAGTAGAGCGAAAATGCGATTGAAAAAGCGATTCTGCCCGTCGTCACCCCGGCAAGCTTTCCTCTATGCAGAAGCGCCATCATCAAAAGAGCTCCTTCCACACCAAATACAGCGCCGCTCGCTCCGATTGAGCTTATATAATGCCCCGTGAATAATTCATACCCCGCCGAAAAAATATTCCCGACAATACCTGACATAAAATACAAGACCAAATAAGGCAAATGCCCGATTCTTTTTTCTACAACGTTGCCTATATAATATAATATCAGCATATTGCTGACAAGATGTCCAATGTCCGCATGAAGAAACATGCTGCTGATCACGCGGTACCAGTCACCTCTCTGTATCAGGTCCATAACGCTGAAATCACCTATATTATATACCAAATTCCCGGTAAATGTACATAAAAGGAATACGAGCACGTTCACCGCAACGATCAGAATATTTCCCCAGAACAGATGGAGCTGATTCTTCACCGATTCAGTATACCCGGTATGCTTCGATTCATATACGCTTTCCTGTCCCATTGACGGCGCTGCTGAAATCTCATCCAGAAATTTCTCTAACAAACTTTTCATTCCATAAAAATCCGCCACCTGATTTTCATGAATCATCAACCGGTTCCCCGCCGAATCTATCAGCCAGCAAAAAGGATCATTCCCGCACAGCCGTTTTGCCTTCTCGGTATCCTCCCCGACCAACAGAGACAGAATATGCACTTCATGAAAACCTTTTTCCCGAAAGAAATCCAATATCTTTTTTTTGATATGCGCATACTGATCCTCTGTAATATAAAGTTCCGGCCTGTAATCGACCACATGGAGCACATTCACATATGCACTTTCTCTGCGAAAGAAAAAGGAAAACTCCGGAAGATTGGAAGCCACCTTACAGAATCCCTGCTCTGTCAATAAACATTCTAACTGCCCATATAGCATGACATTTCACGCCTTTCCTGGTCTTTATCCCTGAAGATCATTCTACCCTGTCCGCCTGAAAATCTGTTTCCGCTTTCCATTTATCATAAGGACAGGCATTTTTGCAAAGAGCTGCCCGCAGTTCCACAAAACAGCCGCAGGCTCTGCACATCCCGTCTAACAGCAGATCACAGTCTTTGCAATGACGCAGCCGTTCCTCATATATTGAACGACCGACCTTGATATCGGAATCCAGATTTGCAATATAAGTATGCAAATTTTGAAAATATTCTTTCTGATCCATATCCGCCGTGAGACATTTCCTGCATGGGCGCCTCTTCTCCGTCATCCTTTTATACGGAACGCAATGACGCTGCACGCAGGCATGGTAAAGCTTATTTTTCTACCATCCGCTTTGTAATCCGTAAATATCTCTTCCTTCACCGTTTCCGGCTCCTCGAAAGTATTATGCGCATTCATTTTACCCGTCAAAATTGCTGCCTCAATCTGTGAAGGTTCCATTTCTGTCAGAACCATTTCCACGGGCACATCAGCCGAGGCAGACAGATTATTGATTGTCACATTCACGGTACCATCAGCGCTTACCGATACGGATTCACTGATTTCCGGAACCCGATTCTCTTCTGTACCGGCTACCTTATTTCCCTCTATAAAGCTTTCCACTAACTCCGCATCCTGATGATGCTTATACATATGGAAAATATGATAAGTAGGCGTCAGAAGCATCTTCGGCCCCTCTGTTAATATAACAGACTGCAGCACATTGACCATCTGCGCGATACAGGCCATTTTTACACGGTCGCAGTGTTTGTTGAAAATATTCAGCGTAATACCCGCCACGAGCGCATCCCGCATCGTATTCTGCTGATACAGAAATCCCGGATTGGTTCCCGGTTCTACATCGAACCAACAGCCCCATTCATCCACCATCATACCGATTTTCTTATCCGGATCATATTGATCCATGATCGCACCGTGGCGGCTGATCAGCTCGTCCATATAAAGCGCCTTTTTCAAAGTCTTATACCAGGTTTTCTCATCGAAACCCGTCGCGCTTCCCTTTACTTTCCAATCTTCCGTGACCACATAATAATGCAGAGACAGACCGCTCATAAATCCGTCACCCGGCTTTGGATGCGCCGTGCAGGTCTTTAAAACATCTTCTGTCCAAAAATAGTCATCGCCATTCGCTCCGCAGCATATCTTCTGAATCGGTGCATCACTATGGTACTGTCTGACATATGTCTGGTATCTGCGGTAAAGATTTCCATAGTATTCCGGCGTCATATTTCCACCGCAGCCCCAGTTCTCGTTCCCGACCCCGAAATAATCCACTTTCCAGGGCTCCGCGTGTCCGTTCTCCTTCCGCAGGTCCGCCATCGGCGAAACGCCGTCGAACGTCATATACTCAACCCATTCGCTCATCTCCTGCACGGTTCCGCTTCCCACATTGCCATTCACATAAGTCTTGCATCCGAGCTGTCCGCATAATTCAAAAAACTCATGCGTGCCAAAACTGTTATCCTCGACCACACCGCCCCAATGCGTATTGATCATTTTTTTTCTTGTTTCTTTCGGACCGATACCATCTTTCCAGTGATATTCATCCGCAAAGCAGCCGCCCGGCCAGCGCAGTACCGGAATCTGCATTTCTTTCAAAGCCTCCACGACATCTTTACGCATACCGTTTACATTCGGAATCTCCGAATCTTCGCCCACATACAGTCCTTCATAAATGCACCTTCCGAGATGTTCTGAGAAATGTCCATATATTTCCGGATGAATATGTCCCTTTTTATTTCTTTCATTAATAAACAGCTTTGCCATCGTTTCGCTCCTTATCTTGTTTATTTGTCTCCATTATATTAAATTAATTCACATAAAACAACTCGTTTTTCATTAATAAAGAGCAGGACGCGCCTACTCTTCATTGAATTCTTAAAATATTTTTTATTAACGATAACAATAATTCAATTTCCCGAACCGTATCTCATCGCCGGGCTCTATCTCCACCGTCGCGCTCGGCTCCATGCGCAGCCCGTTCTTATAAGTTCCGTTCGTGGAATTCATATCTGTTAAAAGAACTTTCTCACCCTGTTTTTCAATCCGTGCATGAAGCCTGCTGATGGAAGCATCCGTCAGCACACAGTCCACACAACCCGGCATTTTCCCAATGCTGAAGGGAAACTGCGTCAACGATATATGTTTTTTATTTTTTTTATCCAGTGAATACAGCTTATTTTCCGCCTTCTGCTTCCGGGTATCGAAAAAGACGGTTTCACCATACTGCGCTTCCGGTTTTCCCTGAAGCGTTTCCCGGTTTTCCCGTTCTCCGTTTACAGGCATTCCCATATTTTTATCCAGCACTTCCTGCAGCGCAATCGGCCTTTCTTCCCGAAATTCGTCTTCAATATCCCAAAGCAGTTCCTTTTCTTCCTGCTCCTGTTTTCTGCTTCTTTTCCCAGCAAGCAGAACCTGTATTACGGAAAACAGAAAGCACAATCCCATTACTGCCAAACAGCACACGAGCAGCAGCGTTTCCTGTTCCGTAAGTGTAAAATACAGATAAATCCAGACCGCGGCGCTAATTCCGCATATCGATAAAACCGCAAAGACGACATAGAATGTCTTATTTTTCTCCTGATAGGAGCGTGGCATTCTATCTTTCTTATCAGCCTTATCATATTCTTTTTTTCTCTCAAATTCTTCCATTTCATCATAATCCCTGTCAAAATCCTGCATCAGCGCAGGAGCTGCTATGGATTTTTCACTCTTTTCCTCTACAATAAATCCATCTGCCATACTTTCTGATGAATGCTTTTCGAAAATCGTTTCCGCCGTCGAAACCTCTTCTTCCTCCTCTTCAAACAGCGCCAGCGCATCCGCCATAGAAAAGAAGCTTTCCCCGGATATTTCATAGATCTGATAAAGAATATCCGCTAATTTCCGATCACTGGAATCCGTATGACTCAGCAGAAAATCCATGAGCGGCTCATATGGGTTTTCTGCCGCCATATTCTTACCTGGATAGTATAAACCAAAATATCTGGCGGATGACAGGTCGTAATAGATGCTGTCAGGTCTCGCCAACAGCCCTGCTTCTTCCATAAAAAAATCTCCTAATGTCCGGTAAATGATATCCATCTGCCGGAAAAAATCTCTGACCTGTTCATAGGACATCTTCTTTCCCTGGTATAGATTCTCAAGCGTCACTCTGGAACTGATGTCATAATAAAAATATGCCTCTCCATTAATATGCCGGACAGAACACTTTAAAATCCTGTCTATTTTACCGGACGCCAGCATACGGCTCTGATAGGCTGCTCCCGTTTCCGGCTCTTCCCATTTTAAAATCAGATAATTATGTTTATAATCTTTAAAATATTTTGCTTCTATCATATTTTTCCTCCCTCTCGCTTTTCTTCAATCAAACAATCTGCGCCC
The DNA here is from genome assembly GCA_947178125.1 of uncultured Lachnospiraceae bacterium. Taxonomy (GTDB): domain Bacteria; phylum Bacillota; class Clostridia; order Lachnospirales; family Lachnospiraceae; genus UBA3282. Next base: position 11,227 of record CAMWXB010000045.1, read on the forward strand.
CCTCATTCCTGTAAACATTTCAGAGCATTCTCCGCCATTCGGCACCTGCGGATGATTTTCGTCGGATTCACGATATCCGCTCTTGCTTCCGTCTGAATCCGCCAGCCGTCTTTTCCCGCCATTGTCAGAAAATGATCGAGCGGAACATGAACGCTGCATACCCCGGATACAGTCACCTCATGCCCTTCTTTCCTGGCATTTCCCTGTACGCCTCCTGTTCCGAAATATTTGCTGCCGAACTGTTCTTTCATATGCGCGTTGATATAATTGAGAACGTTGGCTTCTTCCTTTTGTATGCTTCCGCGAAAACAGACTGTATACGCATCCTGAAACAGTACACATTTATCGTAAAGGTAAAAACCGGCATAAATCAGGAATACGAACAGAAAAATTACCCAGGGCATCACAAAACCGGCTTCCACCGTCATATAGCCTTTTACTTTTTTATTTTTAAAATGAAAATCTTTATCCAAAGAACACAACCCCCATTCCCAATATGATAAACGGTGCAAACGGTATCCGGCTGTGTCTGCCGGCTTTGTGCAGTAATAACAGAAAAAGCGATACGACCGCAGAAAATATGAGTCCGATGCTGAGAACGAAAAAACACCGGTAGACACCGAGCAAAAGCCCCAAAATAATCAGCAGCAAACCATCTCCATATCCTACTTTCTCTCTCGTAAAAAAACTCGTCAGCAGGAAAAAAACGCCCGGAAGCAGGGCAATTCCCGTTTCCAGCACCGTAACAGTCCCTCCCATTATCCACCATATATTAATGCCAAATGCCGCCGCTATGCCACAAAGAATGAGCGGCAGCGGAATTTCCCTATGCCTGATATCGAACACCGCGCATACACTCATATAAATCAGGGAAATCCCTTCCATTACACCATTTCCCAGCCATATGTCTATCCGCATTTTGAACATCGCCCCCTTCCGCCCGTCTGCGATAACGGTATCGTATAAATTGTTCTCTTCAGACCGGAGCAAGTCATCATACAGTGATAACTGCTGCCCTGCGCGGTAATATAAACGGTTCCTCCCGTATTTTTCCTGCCGCATCTTTCACATACATGATATTTCCCGCCCGACTGATTTCTGAAATCTGCTATGGCGGCGGCATCGACCGCCTGAACGGAAATGTTCAGATAGGTACAGTTCCTGTTCGTATGATATACCGTTCCGGTTTCCGTAATATAGACCATTGGATCATCTTCCGTGAAATGACTGACGTCATTCTCCACATCATAGCCCGTCCAGGCCCGTCCATAATAACGCTGATTCATCGCAATCCCCTCGAATCCTGTTATCGGGAAAATCGGTTCCAGACGATAGGACAGGCAGATTTCTATCATGTCATTCCCCTGCATGATGGATGTTCCATGAAAAGAAACACCCGACGTTCCATTCTTAACACAGGATTTATCCAGATAATCCCTTCCAACATTTTTCAGGACCTGACTCCCCGCATAGCTCTGACTCAATACCGTCATAGCGATTTCACCGGGCAGCACATCGCCGGCCTTTCCGTATGCGTATCCTGCGAATGCCATTTGATTTCCCGTTTGATGGAGCGCTGCGCTGAACCGGCTCTGTATACCGATCATATCCATCGCCGACATGACCTGAATCATGAAAAACAGGAACAAAGGCAGCGCGAATGCAGCTTCCACCGTAACAGACGCACCGAGCTTCCGCGAGATAAAAGAGGACACCCTTTTTAACGGTACACCGTGGTGAAGAATTTTCAGATGTGTCCGGAGAGAATTTGTCGTCGAATTTTCTTGATTTTTAGTTTGATGTGGCCGTAAAAAGGGCATCCTCTTTTATCTCCTTTCCGCTCGATATCGTTTCTGTAATCTCTATTTGTCTTTAATAAAATCCGTATAAACGTTCCATTTCGTAATAATAACCAAAACCGCTCGTAATCGCTAATCTGGCCTTATAGGTATCAAAGCAGCCGTCCAGTCGAAAGGCGCCATTACCTGGTGTCTGCCGGATATCCATTTCCATGATATCCATTGCCCGGAAAGTCCGGTCATGATTGTCCGTCAGAAACAGCATCGCTTCCAGATATTCTTTATAATTCAGTCCTCTGCCTTCCCCTTCGGTATCGGAAAGGCTTCCTTTTACATTCTTAATACTGTTAATGCCCGTCTTCCAGTCAGCTGCCGTTTTCACCACAGGGACCCTGCCTCCCCGCAGCAGTATTTTTACATCCTGCAGGCTTTCCACATAAGCCCACGCATAAAGAATGGTATACTTTACCGGTTCCGCCAATTCAGGACACAGCATCACCGCCGTGAGGGCAAGCGCCATAGCTTCCGCCTCCGCTATTTTCCCGGCATCAGACAGAATATAAAGTACGTTGGAAACTTCCCTCCACCGCAGCAGCCTTTTTGCCACCTGCTCCAGATTCTGCCAGTCCGTATCCTTTCCCGCGATCATGTATTCAATTTGATACTGTAGCAGAGAGCCTTCCTTTTCCTGCCCATAATAGCCGCATTTCTCGAATAAATAGGCCAGAAACAGAATCTCGTCCGGCGCTCCCGTAAGTTCTGCCGCCTCTTCGCAGACACCGCTTCCAGTCAATCGACTGCGTCTGGAAATATATTGCGATAACGGCACCTTGACTGTGGAGATACTGCCGATATCTTCCGCCACCAGATTCAATACCCCGATACTGCGGGTCCCATTGGCGATATCTGCAGGATTATCCAATGGGATTTCTTCAAATATGCCTTCTTCCACTTCCTCTTTTGGCAGTTCAATTTCATTAATCCTGGCCTGATAGCTTTCCCTCTCGCCCGCAATATCGCGTGACTCCAGTTGGCTGCTGTCGATTTTAGCGATATTACCCGTAATCTTTTCCCATAGATACCCGGCCGGATAATCCGCCATATAATCTGCAACCTGCCTTTTCAGCACCGCGCCGTCATCGTCGGAAGCAATCGAGTATTCCGTTATTTCCACGCTGTCTGCCCGCAGAGCCAGAAAATCTTTTGCAGGGCGGAAACCGCTGCCCCATGAACCCTGCATATTTTCCTGCATATAATTTCTTAAATGCGCTTCCGTATTTCCAATAGATGCCGTTCCCCCGCCATAAGAAGTATCCACAAACAATAAATCGTATTGTTTCAACAGCTCCCGATGGTATTCCGCCAGTACGGAATTCATGCCGATATCCGACACACATTCAAATTTCATCCGAATGGCACTGATCCGTGCCCCTTCTATTACAGTGAATACAAGGGACAGGAGCAACGCCAGGGACAATGACAGAAAAACTGTTATGTACCCCTTCTTCATGACATTACCGTGTTGCTGTCTTTGGTAATCTTTTCAAATACACTTTCCACCAGAGAACGGAGCTGCGTTTTAAAAATAATGACCAGGCCAATCAGAACAACTATGATCAGAATCAGTTCTACCGTACCCATGCCGTCCTCCTCTCTTAAAAAATTGGCAAAGTCTTTTAAATTTCCTTTTCTCATATCCTTTTTCTCCTTTCAAATCGTAAAATATGCCGGAATCATGATTAAGACCATGACAATACATAACATCATCATCATCGGCAGAAGAAGTTTTGTTCCGGCCTCCTCTCCCGCCTTTTTCGCACTGTTCTTTCTTTCCTCAAAAGCAGTCTCCGCTTCCTGCCGCAGTTTTGACAGCAGGTCGCGGTTTCCTTTCCGCAAATTCTGTGATAACAAAGTGCTCAGTTTCATATAGGGCTGAAGCCGGCACCGTTTCCCCAGATGCGAATAGGCATCCGTTTCCGATACGCCGCTTTGCAGTTCATGGCAAAGCAGTACAATTTCTTCATAAACATATTGTTTTTTCTTCGATATTCTTTGCTTTTTATAGTCTTCTCCCATTTTACTGAACGCGTTACGAACGGTCATTCCGGCTCCCATATAAAGCGCCAGTTTATGAACAATTTCCGGATAATCCCGCAGTAATTCTCGGTTCCTCTCTGCCAGACTTTGTTCTATACTCCTGTCCCCGGCAAGAAAAATGAAAACCGCCGCCGCACACATGAGCAGAAAGAAATATCCGCTGCTATCCTGAATCACCTCCTTCCAGATAATTTTTTGAGACCCGATTCTGTCCGGCAATACCAGACTGCTTTCTGTTCTGCTCTCCCGGTCCTGTTCTTCCAGCGCGTTTTCAATACGCTTTAGCAACTGCTCTTTGTCCGTCAGAACAGCCGGCAGTATACACACCGGAAACATCTCTTCAAATTCCTGTTCCTCGTATCGGAAACGCGCGGTCAGCATGACGACTTCCGCTTCCTCCAAATCTTCGTTTCGTACGGAGCCATCAGGCTGCACAAGAGAATAACTGCTGCTCTCCCAGGAAATCTGAAACGGATATCCCTGCATGGACGTAAGAAGATTCAAATCTTCCGTCACATTCTCCAGGCTGACGTTACTGCCCAAAATAGATGTGGACAGATTGAGAACCGCATCCTGAAAAATACTGCTGATTTCTTCCGACGTATACTTCTGTTCCGTAACCGTATAGACAATTTCTTCCGCATCCTCCCCTTCCACCTGTGCCGCCAATGCCACCTCCCTGTCTCCCTGCCCATAACCCTTCCGCTCAATATAGCCGCCCTCCTGTATCAGGCCAGCCGTTCGCGCGCTGAGCGCCGCACAGAGCGAAAGCAGACTGCCCGCGAAAAGGACCAGCAATACAAGGCTGCATTGTCTGACATAAAAAGCCTGCACCTGATATTGCTTTGACAAATCCGGACGCAGCAGCTTTAAATCGTTTCCGAGCCTGTCCTCGCGCAGCTGTTCCTGATATCGCTGCCGCCTTCCCCCAAATTTTCCAGTCATATATCTTTTCTGCCGGATACACCAAATGGCTGCCTTTATGAAAAAAATCTCGCCCGGATAAGATTTCTTCATCTCCCCGCTCCGATAGGAAGAGACCTTTTCCTTCCGGGACAGAACAAACAACAGCAAATATAAAACCAGAACCGCCAAATACCAATAAATCATCCTACCCTCCCGCCTGTCTTCTAACGCACCGTCTCGCTCTTTTCCTGTTTTCTTTAAACCTCTATTTCAACGATTTTCCTGGAAATGATAAATGCGGCCAGATATATGGCCAGACAAATTGTCATGATCAGAATTCCTGCCGGATTATGATACAGCACATCAAAAAATCCTTTGGACGTCAGACTGATATAGAAAATGATAAAGAACGGAACGGCATTCATAATTTTCTGTTCCATTTTTCTTGAACTGAGCAGCACCTCTATCTCTTTATCCACAGCCGTTTTCTGCTCAATCGTATCTGCGGTCATGGACAAAATTTCCGTCATGCTGCCGCCGTTTCGTTTCGCGATTAGAAATATTTCCGCGAACTGCATAATATCCTGCAAGCGGCTTCTGCTGCCAAAATCATATAAAAGCTTCTCCAATACAATGTTATTTTCCAGTCCCTTCCCAATGCTATACAACTCCCGGCATATAGGACTCTCTTCTCCATACAACATCTTCATGTCACGGTAGGCTTCTTTAAAAGCGTTCTCCACGGAATATCCCGCTTTTTGATTGGCGGACACTGACAATACCGCATCTTTGAACTGCATCTGCAATGCCCGCCTTCTCTTCCCGGCCAGTTCTTTCTTTTTCCCCTTCAGAAAAAGCAGCAGAGCCGGCGATAAGAGCAGATACGCCCATATGGAACGGTAAAAGAAATAAGCAAAGATTCCAATGAGCAGCATTCCCTCTGCGGAGTAAAAAAGCAGTTCCCGGCCATTTAGAACATAGTCTCCATAATCAACCGCTTTTCGCACAGAAGCCTGCGGCTTTAAGTTTTTCCACATACGTCAGTTCTCCTTTTTTCTGCAGTCTTCCCAAAACTCTTCCATTTTCATCCTCTCCCTCCTCTTCAAAACGGTATAAAGTCTTTAACTGAATTTCTTCTTCTGCAAATCCAAGCACTTCTACAATTTCCAGCACCTTTCTGCTCCTGTCCCGAAGCCTTCCAAGATGAATGATAAGATCGATGCCCGAAGCAATCTGCTGTTTCATCGCTTTCAACGGTAAATCCATTCCCATCAGAATCATGTTTTCCAGCCGGCTCAGCATATCTTTGGAGCTGTTGGCGTGTCCGGTGGACATGGAGCCGTCATGCCCCGTATTCATGCACTGCATCATGTCAAAAGCTTCCCCGCCCCTGACTTCGCCAACGATAATCCGGTCCGGACGCATTCGAAGCGACGTCCTGATCAAATCCCGAATGGTAATCTCCCGGCACCCTTCCACGTTGGCATTGCGCGTTTCCATTCTGACAAGATTCGGAATATTCAAAATCTGCAGTTCCGCATTGTCCTCAATCGTAATAATCCGTTCCTCTTTGGGAATATAATCGGACAACGCGTTCAAAAAAGTCGTTTTACCGGAACCCGTTCCGCCGCTGATAAAAATGTTATACCTTGCCCTGACCAGTTTTTGCAGCCACTCACAGACTTCTGACGGAACAGAACCGAAAGAGACCAGGTCCTTCATCATAATCGGCTTGTCCGGAAAGCGCCGGATAGTAACGATTGGTCCGTTCAGGGCGACCGGGCTCAGCACGACATTCACTCTCGCGCCGTTTTCAAGCCTTGCGTCCACAATAGGGGATGCCTCATTGACAACTCTGTTGCAGGCCGCCACAATCTGCTGAATAATATCTTCTAACTTTTCCCTGCTTTCAAATTTCTGCTCCAGACGGGACAGTCGTCCTTTCTTTTCCACAAAAATATAGTCCGGCCCATTGATCATAATTTCCGTAATATCGGTATTATCGATAAGTTCCTGTAAGACATCCAGTTTCCGGACCGCATAAAAAAGTTCTTTCCGAAGCCACGCCCGTTCTTCTAACAGCATAGGCTGCTTCTTTCCTTCTCTCATGAGCAGTCCGTCAATGAGTTCCTGCATTTCCTCATCCGAAATTTCCCTGGAATAATCGATATCAGCCCTTAATTTATCCCGTAACTGCTCCCGCATTTCATCCAGTCTGTTTCTCATATAAATCCTCCCGTATAATAGCTTTGACATATCCCGCCAGTTCCCCATGCGTCATCAGGTTTAAATCCGACGGCAGCTTTTCAAAAAGAGGAAATCTGCATTTTACGGTCTTATCCACGATTCCATCCAGTTCATTCATCCGCAGAATCTGTTCATACTGGCTCATCTTCGCCATCGCAAAACCGTCATCCTTTGTAATGGTATAAATCTTACAGCAATGTGCCAACAGTTCAAATAACCCGTTCATCCCATCTGTCAAATCCAGAAGCAGATATTCATAGTCGCTGACCTTTTCAATCATCCGCAGCAATTCCAGCCATTGTTCCCCGGTAATGCTCTGCATATCGAAACCGGACTGACCCGGCGGAATAAAATCCAGGCCGTTGATATTCTGTACCATAGATGGCAGTCTGAGGGACAGTTTCTCTCTGGCACACTTGAAATAATAGAGCACATCCATCATATCTGCCTGAAACTCTTTCCGAAGCATTCTATCGAATCCCGAACAGCATTCAAAATTCAAATATAATGTTCTGTGCTCCCTCGCCAGTAACTGCCCCATCGTTACTGCAAAAGAAGTCTGCAGGCATCTTCTGACCGGGGAATAAATACCGATTATTTTCAGTCTCGGCTGCCGTTTAGTCCTGCCGTCCGACCGCGCCTCATCCCATCCTTCCAGTTCCGTTATATGATCCACAACTTCCCTGATGATTTCTTCCGGTTTCTGATACTTATCAATATACTGATAATCCGCATCATACCTTTCTTCACCTTCCCACAGAATAAATACGTTCTGAATTTCCGGCCGGTCTTTCAACTGCCTTACGGCGCTCTCGCCAATCAGCAGAACGGAAACATCATGGTTTTCCATAAAATTTTCCAGTTCTTCCGTTTTTGTGAAAAGATGCAGCATATAAGGTATTGCTGCCTTCTGTGTAATGAACTCTGCCATTCGAAAAGCGTAAGCTTCCTCCAGATCACAGACCGCCATAATTTTTTCCTTCAATAGAACCCTCCTAACCAGAGCGCCGCACCAAGCAGAACCGGCAGCGCAAAATGTATTTTATTACTCATGTACCGCTGATAGTCCCATCGCAGATCGTCCCCATACAGTCTCCACTGTTTTCTGCAAAACACGTCTGAAAAATATGCGAACAGATACTGCATTCTCTCTTTCAGATTTTCTTCCGACAGCAGCTTTCCGATGGAAAAGACGGCCCCGATGATAAAAGAAGCTGCCATTATACGAAGCTGCTCTTCCCATTGTACAAAACTGCCGAGCATCAGAAACAGCTTTACATCTCCGGCCCCCAGACCGCCAATCTTATATAGGGGATATAAAAGAATAAAAGAAAGCAGCATAGAGACGCCGGCTTCGTAGAAACCATGCCATTGATATTCCAGAAAACGAAAGGACAGACCGATCATCATACCGAATAGAATCCAGCCATTATATATCCTGTCGTATGCGAAATCCATCAGAACTGCTGCAATGAGCAATAAGATTAATAGATACTGACAACAACTCAGTCCAACCTGATCACCTCCCCTGTCAAATAATACTACCATGAATTCATTGGAAGAACCTTCCAGATGACTGTATCAAAATACAGTCCGAATTGATATGATATCCTGTCCGTTTTCACGGACGCTGTTAGAAGATAATCGAATTATATATGGACTTTTCCTTCTTGTCCAGTGGTATTTTAAAAAAATATTCTTTTTGTGAAAATCTCACAACACTTTAAAAATGTTGATTCCATAAAGTACGATAAGTCCCGGAAATCCAAGAATCCCGGATGTCAAAAAGGTCACCGGATTGATGCCTACCGCAACAGAAATATCTCTCGCAATCAGAAAACCGTTCAAAAAATAAATGCCGACCGTCCCCATGACCGCGCGCAGGATAAAATTAATGACCCATTCAATCTTTCTTCCCATTGCTCCAATCAAAAGTACCAGAATACACACGATTAAAATTGCTGCAATGCCTCCAAATTTTTCCATGACCAGTTTCCTCTCTGCTTGTTCTATTTCAATCTATGCCAGGCTGTTCCCCAATATTACAAGAATATTCTTCCAAATTCTGTATATACTGTATAAAAGAGGAATTTGTCATGAAAAGATTGGAGGAAACCGTAATGATTTTATTCCGTCAGAGTCCCTGTCGAGTTGATGCCGATGATAACCTGGATTTCCATAAACCATCCCTTCATGAAGAACTGATTCAGACAAGACGCGCTTTGGAAAATGCGTATTCCGGGTTCGACAATGTGACCGACCCCGATTTGATAGACTGCTACATTTACGAAGTGAACGCCGTCATGAAAAGATATAAATACTTATTGGAACAGGCTGCAAAGAACAATCTCCAGCCGGAAGAGACATATAGTGAAACTTATCAGACTTTGACTTTGTCAAATTAAAAAACGCAAGGTGCGGTTACAGCAATTTCCTGTCACATAAAAATAAGCAGATACGGCTTTCATACCATATCTGCTTATCTTTTTTAAATCTCAAACACAAAATCCCCTGTTAGCAGACGGATCCGTAATGTTCTCCGTCAGGTCATTCCTGCCATAGGTCAGACCGGCATAGACTGCCTGTGTATTTCCCATGACCGGACCGGAAGTATCCTGTCCTTCAATCTGTTTATAAGCCTTCTGCAGCTTTTCTATAATAAATTCCACATGATCCAGATTTTCTCTCTGAAAATGCAGGTTTGCCTGCGTCAGCTCTTTATTAATAAACAGATATAACTGCAGCAGATTCTGCGCCAGTTCATATTCCAGATGAAGCGACGCGATGAGCTCATCCATACAACCCCGTATTTTGCGGATAGCGGCTTTGCATTCTGTTTTGTCATCTGCATCAATCGCTGCCTTCGCCTCTTCCAGATATAGCAGGACCATCTCATACAGAATCGTAATCAGCTGCGTCTTATTTGCCTGTGTAATCCGTAAAGTAAACTCCTGTTTCAATTCCTTCGTCATACGCGAATCCTTTCTATTACTGTAACAACTGCAATACCTGGGAAGGTCTTTCGTTCGCCTGTGCCAGCATGGAAATTGCCGCCTGTTCAACAACCGTCTGTGATGTATAGTAAGTCATTTCCTCCGAAACATCCACATCCATGATACGGGAATAGGATGCGGTCATATTCTCATTGGTAATGTCCAGGCTGCTGACCGTATGCTCCAGACGGTTCTGGTATGCGCCGAGACGGCTTCGCACATCCGATACATAAGCGATCGCGCCCTTGATCGCCACATTGGCGTCCGCACTCTTCTCTTCCGTCGTCACCTCTGCCCCGGTAATGCCCAGTCTCTGCAGGGAAATCGTCGGAATACGGATATCGAGCACCTGACCTTCGTTAGCACCAATCTGGGTATCCATCGAACCGATGCCGGTGACGTCGATTTTCACATCTTTATAAGAAACTTCATCTTCTTTATACGATAGAGTGGCCGTTTTATTTACAGTCGTATTAGCCGTCCCTGTTTCCGGAACCCGGATGTTCATTTCAAAACCATCCCCATCGGTAATCTTGATAATATTGCCATCAAATACAGGCGTCGCACCCGCAGGAAAATCAGGTCCGGTTAATTGAACAGCAGAGTTTGCCTTATCAATCATACCATCCGCATCATAAGCTAACTGCAGGTCTATTGTATAATCACCGGATGAAAGTTCTTCGCCGTCAGAAAGCACTACGACATTCAAATCGGAACTCCTGACTGCATATCTGTCAATATCCAGCGTCATTTCAAATCCTTTGGTATCCGTAATCGTTACGCTGTTCTCTCCTACGGAAGAAATCTCTACGCCTTTCGGAAAATTATTTCCGGGAACAAAACTCGCTTTCGTCTGGTCTAAATCAATTTTGCCCTTTTCATCATAGAATACCGTTAAGCTGTCAATAGTGTACTCTTTATCCAATACTTCATCGCTGTAATAACCGACTTTGATTGCCATGTCATTCTTGACATAACCTTTCAGATCAAAACTTCCATCCAAAAGCGTCTGCCCATTAAACTCCGTATCCTTTGCAATCCTTGAAACTTCCGCTTTTAACTGCTGAAGTTCCTGATCTAACATCGTACGGTCGGCCGTTGTCAGGGTTCCTGTTTCTCCCTTGACTGCCAGTTCATTCATTCGCTGCAGCATCTCATGCACTTCTGTCAGCGCGCCGTCCGCCGTCTCGATAATGGAAATTCCGGTATTGGCATTCTGCCTTCCAACGCCAACTCCCGTTATCTGTGTATTCATTCTGCGGCCAATCGCATAACCTGACGGGTTATCTTTCGCACTGTTCACCTTATAACCGGATGATAATTTCTGTAAGGATGCAGCCACCCGGTTATCCGCTATATTCAGCGCATTGTGTGCACGCATTGCCGGTGCATTATAGTTGATTCTCATTTTCGTCCTCCATTCTTGTCTGTTTAAGACCTGAAACTTTCTATGCTGTAATGGTTGTAATAAACGCTTTCGCTACCTGATACAGATCGGCAGTCTGTGCAGAAGTTCCATCCGATGGCTCTTCTGCTGCAAAACTCTTCAAATCTAGTTCGCTGCTGTGGATGATACCGATACTTCCAAATTCCATTTTATTCTGCACCAGAGATTCTACATGATCTTGGAACGCCGCCCTGAGTTCCGCTTCCCTGCCCTGCATCTGTGAAGTTCCTTCCGGTGTGGAGCATACAATATAACCCGACAGTTTCTGATTCCTGATGCTGAACTCAGCCGCTACATCACCATAGCTTTCTGTTGAAAGCACTGCTTTCACTTTGCCGCCCTCTTCTGCTTCGTGGAGAACTTTTAAGTGAATGGATGTCGTTTCTCCATTGATTTCAACAGGTATATGGTAATTTTCCTCTTTCGCAAGATTTCCTGCCAGCGTAAGCTGTTTCTGACAGCTCTGAATCGCCTTTAAGTCAATATAGTTTATGCCTGCATCATACTTTGCCTCTTCCAGAACCTCTTCAAAGACCTGCTGCATTTCATCATAAGCTTCCTGCACAGAATCTTTATCCGTCATTGATTCCGCCAGATGGGAAATGCTAGCCTTTACCTTATCTTTATCGGCAGATTTTGTAAAATCATCAAGCTGCCTGAAGAGATTACCGGGTTTATTCAGCAGCATGTTAGCGGCCAGAAGATTATTGGCAGTCACAGGCTGTTTATGATTCAAAAGTTCCTCAATAACGGAATCATCCACTTTACACGACTCTCGAAGTTCGTCTATCTGCTCCTCCTGATAATCCTTTTCCATAGAATCATCCTGCTTAGCCATCCGATCCGCTATATCTGCAACAATATCCCGATAATATTTTTGAAATCCGCTTTCTATCTGCCCGGTAATCGACATCGTCTTCTCTACCACATCAATACCTGTAAAAGCATCATCCACCACGAAATCCATGCCAGCCCTTTTCTGGCTGCGCACCGCACTCAGCATATTTTTAAAAGAAAGCTCCGCCCCAGTATTGATGAGCATTCCAAGCGCCGCGTCATCTGTTTTTTCAAATTGCCTGAACATACGGTAAATACCAATAAAAGCTGATTTCTCCTGTTCATTGATCTCATTATTCTTATCCAGCTTATATAAGAATTTACTGTATTTTTCATTTTCCTGTTCTTTTTCATACTGCATGGAATCCAGGTAGTCATTCAATTCCGGTATTGTCATTTCCAGCGGATTTTTATTGTCACGGATCGTCTGCAGAACTACCGCCGGCGTCATCCGGTCAATTACGCGGCGAAGTTCCATATCCGCAGCTTTCACCGCCTGTATGTTTTCATAGGACGGCTCCATTCTGTTATAGCTCAAAATCCGCACTGCACGACGGTTATCTTCACTGGCCTCCAAATCCATACTATCCAGAATATCATCCACATTTCGAAATGCCTTCCGGATATCGTCGCCCATATCTTTTCTCGTCGTCGTCATCCATGTTTCATATCTGTCTCTTGCTTCGTCATAATGATTCCTTAAAGCAGCGCCTTCTGTATGTACATTATTTAAAGTAAAGTCTTCATCCGTTACTTTAAATCTGCCGGAAACGTCTATTGGCATGAATGGAATTTCAGCTATCTTGCTTCGGGTCTCCACATAAACAGCTGCTTTTTCCGATGCTCTGTCAATATCCGGCTCTCCAAATAAAAGCTGTTTCTGCTGCGCTTCCATCTGCTTTAAGGCATCTACCAGTTCCTCAAGTTCAGCAGTATCGATGGCATATCCGCTTTCTAACAATTTCCGATTGGCTTCTATTGTCATCATCAGCCGGACTTCTTCCAAATGCCGTCTTGCAGCAATATCTTCCGGAATCTCCGTCATCACGGTCTCCGGTTCTGCGCTTTCCCGGCCAGCCGGAACCGAATGCACCTGCTCCGCTTCTTCCATGGAAGCACGGACATCCTCTATCTGCCTCTGTGCGGCTTCAAGATTTACCAGCGTCAGTTCTTTTCCTTCGGCTGCAGTTTTATCGACCGCTTCATTCGTGATCTGTTCAAATCTTTCTACATATTCGGCTGCTTTTTCCAGACTGCTCTTTCCATCCGCAAGGTCAGCGGCGCCCGCGCTTTTACCATCCGCTATGGCAGCGGCAATCGCCGATAAAATCTGCTCATCACTCTGCGGCAGTGTCAGATTATCCAGTCTGTAATAATCTCCGACAGCTTCCGGTGTCAGCGGAACGCCTTTTTCAATAAGCCATTTCGCATCTTTCAGCGTTTCTTCATTTACCTCAAGACCGGCTTCCTCCAGAACTTTTTCCATTTGAGGACGCAGCTGCTGCCAATTATAGTCTTCTGCCTTTTTCGCATAATAGCCCGCGCCATCAACGTAATAGCCTCTTCCCTGCCGGTCTCCGTCTGCCGTAGCGCTATAGCCCGCCAGATACAGATTGTCAATCGTAGGCTCCATCCGGTTTTCCACCATATATTTAACAGCGCCTTCCGTCAGTTCCTGAAGTTCTGCAGCCTTATCATACGCTTTCTTTGCATCTTTGACATTTTCTTCCGTTACGGGTACATCATGCTCTGCGAACTGCCTGCTCAACTCTCTTGCAAAAGCTTCGCTGCCTGTAATTTTTTCGAGCGTCTCCGCATCTATCTGGTCGGTATATCCCTGTACCTGCGTACCGCTTTTGATCAACTCTGCCTTGATCTTGTCAACAATGGTAACAACTTCTTCTACATCCATGTCTCCGATATGATAACCGTCTTGCATCATACGGCCGAAATCTTCCCCAGACATAGAATTAGACATAACTGTCATATAGTCTCTCTGCGTGGCAACATCAATATTACCCGCATCCTGCATAACTTCTTCCACGGTCTTTCCCTGACCTTTATAAGCGTTGTTATCCATAACTGTTCCAGAAATGTCTAATGCGTATACACCCGTCTGATTTGTTTTCTCAGTATGAGTATCACGATATGTAGTTGTCATTACCTTGTCTACATTTTGATTGGTGTTATTATTGTCAAACGTAATCTTCATACACACACTCCATGTAGTAGGTTTTATATGATTATCCATTGAAATAGATAATTATATTTTCAGTTACCCTTTATTTCGGCATAGTTTTCTGTTTTCTTAACCCTTTTGCTCAAATCTGTAGGAGAATGCCGCTTTTTGGGCATTCCCTAACCGAGCAGCTGCGTGATCAGCTGACTGCTCTGATTCGCCTGCGTCAACATGCTCGTTCCTGCCTGCAAAAGAATATTATTGATGGAATACTCCATCATCGCATCTGCTATATCCGTATCTCTGATAAGGGATTCTGACGCCTGTGTATTTTCTTCAACATTTTTATTGATGTTATAAGCGTGTTCAAGTCGATTCTGATAAGCGCCGAAAAGAGAGTGCTGGTATTATATAAATCTGTAACCGTATTGGCGTTCAATGCAGCAGTAATCTTATCTAATACATCCTGTTCGCTATCATTGGCATTTACCGGAATCCCGAGCGTAAGACTTCCTAACATAATCCGAACTGCTATTCACCCCATAAGCGAATTGCTGATCGGATCTTAACTCAAATTGAAGACTTATATGGCCTCCCTTATCACTTGCTCCATCCGCGTTTGTAAGCAGACCGGGCGTTGTATCAGTATTAGCCCAAAATTCCTTTTTTGTTCCAGTCAATGCCGACATTACACCAGCCAATGTTTTATCGACACCATGCGTTAAATAGGTTTCATATGGTGTGCCGTCACTATAATAGCGCCTATCCCACCATATTCCCTTATCATCAGTTTTTAAATTCCTATAATCCGTTCCATCATACGAATAGTAACTAAAGTATGAAGGTTTAGCTGTCACTGTCCCAATTCCCTCCATTTTAAAGGAAAATTCCCACATTTCATTACTTGTCCTCGCATCATCTACCTGCGTCGCACTTGGAAATTTTGTTAAGTTACTATTATTCGCATTAAGATTTGGTTCCAGAAAATCATCATTTGCCTGATCAAAATTATATCCATTATTTGAATTGATATGTGATACCTAAGCTGCCGTATAACTCAAGGATGCACTAATGCTGATATTCGTATTGGCAGGATTCTCAAATCTTGCGGACATACTTACATAAGAACCTGAAGACATCACCGTACCATCAATACAAGCTATAATATCGTCCACCGTAGCCGTTTCCTGCACAGACATGGCAACATTATATGTAAATAAGACATTTCCATTATCATCCGTAGGTTCGATGTCAAAGCTGTAATTATTTTCTTTTAAATTATTCCAGCCAATTCTCTGTGATTCATATGATTTACCATCGTATCCCGTCCATAAAACTTTAACTCCATCATAATCTGCATCGATAGTATATCCGTTCATAGATAACACACCGCAGTTTTCATTCGTTACATCTACGCTTTGGGAATAAGCGCCATTATAAGTAACAGCCTGCCTTGGCGTATACCCAACTATCGGCGTAATTTCTTTCGGCTCCCAAATCTTCTGCTCATTAAAAGACGTTGTACTGAAAATCCGGCTCAACTCTGTCTTCAGCGCCTGCACTTCGCTGTTGATATACGCCCTGTCCGATACGGTATTCGTACCGTTTGCCGCCTGCACCGAAAGCTGATTGATACGCTGAAGGATATCCTGTGCTTCATTCAAAGCGCCCTCTGCCGTCTGAACATAGCCGATTCCGTCTTTAATATTATCCGCCGCCTGACCCAATCCGCGCACCTGTCTGCGCATTTTCTCAGATATAGCAAGGCCGGCCGCATCATCTGCCGCTCTGTTGATTCGATAACCGGAAGACAGCTTTTCCGCTGTCTTTGCATTCTTTTTGGTATTTACATTCAACTGTCTGTTTGCATTTTCTGCAAGCATATTGTGTTGTACAGAGATCATGGCGGCTCCTTATTTTCATTTTAAATAAAATTACTACACCTATTCTTTGTAACGACACTTTCTTATTACTATTTAATATCTTATACCTATTATAAAATAAAAAAAGAGATAATAAACTACATTTATCTCTTTTTCTGATCTTTTTCATAACAGCCCAGCCACCGGGCTGAGCTGCTGCTGTTTTTCATATAATAATTTAAAATACAAAAATTGCTGCTGTAAGCGGCGGCAGGTCGAACGTAATAGAAAACTCTTTAAAATCACATTTTTCTTTTACTGCCATGATTTCAGCCGGTATCTCATTTCCGAATCCGCCGAAGCGCTTTTCATCGCTGTTCAAAAGCAGCTTATACTTTTTCTTCTTCGGAACGCCCACCTTATAGCCTTCCCGCATCATCGGCGTCATATTGAGGACGAACAGAATATTATTCTTGCCCGTTGCGTCTTTTCTATAAAAACTGTAAATACTGCGTTCCGTATCATCAGCGTTAATCCACTCAAAACCGCCCCAGTCGTTGTCAATGGAATACAGCGCAGGATATTTCCGGTAAAGCTTCAGAAGTTCTTTGACATAATCGTGCATGCCGCGGTTCAAGTCCTCTCCGAGCAGGAACCAGTCCAGTTCCCTTGCCTCGCTCCATTCTCTTTCCTGACCGAAATCCTGTCCCATGAAAAGCAGTTTCTTGCCCGCATGTCCGAACATATAGCTGTAACCGACTCTCAGGTTCGCATATTTATCAATCGGATAGCCCGGCATTTTATTCACCATGGAACATTTTAAATGCACCACTTCGTCATGTGATAAAGGCAGGATATAATTTTCACTGCTGTTATAACTCATGGCAAATGTCATGGCATAATGATTGCCTTTACGGAATATCGGGTCTAACTTCATATAGTCGCAAAAATCGTGCATCCAGCCCATATTCCATTTAAAGCTGAATCCCAGCCCGTCATCTTCCACTTTACCAGTGACCATAGGCCATGCCGTCGATTCTTCCGCAATCGTTACAAATCCCGGGAACGTGCCAAGTACAACAGAATTCATGTGTTTAAAGAACTCTATCGCTTCCAGATTTTTATTCCCGCCGAATTTATTGGGAACCCACTGGCCGTCCTTTTTGCCATAATCGAGATAAAGCATGGAAGCTACCGCATCCACCCGGATACCGTCTACATGATATTCCCGCGCCCAGAACAATACATTGGCAATCAGGAAATTCTTCACTTCCGTTTTGCCGTAATTAAAAATCTTGGTCCCCCAGTCGGGATGCTCGCCCAGTCTCGGGTCGGGATGCTCGAAGATACACTGTCCGTCAAATCTGCCAAGCCCATGCGCATCCGTCGCAAAATGTGCAGGAACCCAGTCCAGAATCACACCGATCTTATTCCGATGCAGTTCATTCACCAGATACATGAAATCTTCCGGATTTCCATGTCTGGAAGTCGGCGCATAATACCCTGTCACCTGATATCCCCAGGAACCGTCAAAAGGATATTCCGCAATCCCCATCAATTCTATATGAGTATACTGCATTTCTTTCATATACTCCACGATTCTGCCCGCAAACTCACGGTAATTATAAAAACCGTCTTCCGTTCCGTCAGGATGTTTCATCCAGGAACCGATATGACACTCATAAATAGCCATGGGCTCTTTGTTATAATCTTTGTCCGCCCGCTCTTTCATCCATGTATCATCAGACCATTTGAATCTGGAAATATCAAAGGTCCTGGACGCATTTCCCGGCCGCATCTCCGTATAATTCGCGAACGGATCGGCTTTATAAAGCTTTTCTCCCGCCGGCGTCTGAATCAGATATTTATACATTTCATTTTCGCCGACTCCCGGGACGAACAGCTGATGAATACCGCCCGGTCCCAGTTTTTCCATCGGGTGGCTCTCTTCATTCCAACCGTTAAAGGTACCAATCACATGAACACTCGCTGCATTCGGCGCCCATACCGCAAAAGATATTCCTTTCTGACCGTTTTCCACGGATGGATGCGCGCCCAGCTTCTTATAGATTTCGTAATGCGTTCCCTGCGCGAACAGATATTGATCCGCTTCGGATATGAATACTTTACCCTCTTCTGCTTTTTTCACTTCTGCCTTTTTCATTTCTGTCTTTCGTTTTCCTGCTTTACCCGCCATATGAAATCCCCCTGTTTCTTTTTAATAATGTATAAAATCACTCTCTCGTAAAATGATCATATCATCATCATCATATCGTTTGGCAAAAAGAACATCCATAAAGTGCTTAGGTGTCTTCCGGTTGGCATAATAGATTGCCTCATCCACAAGTTCCCTTACCTCCGCCAGCGTCACTTCATGGTCGCTCGTCTGCATATCCGCGATTCTCGTATGAAGCGCCAAAACGCCAAATTCATCGATAGAATATTCCTTATCTTCCGCATACTGCTTCGCATATGCGACTAACGCTTCATCATCCAGCGGTTCAATATCCACTCTCAAATCAAAGATATGATTCAGATTCGTATTTTCCGAAAGGAGTTCATTCATCCTCTGCTTTGTATCTTCCAGAATCAGGAGCAGTCCGACATTCCCCTTCTCCAGTTCCCTGCAGAACTTTGTAACAGTCGCTGTTTTCAAATCAGCCGCCTTTTCAATGATCAGCGCCCCATTGCTGATTCTCGACAACGTTTCTGCGATATCCTTTTTATTCAGGACCGCGCCGGATATTTTCGCAACATTACCCGAAAAATTGCCGTCACTATACTGCATTTCCCGTATCAGGCCTTTGGCCAGCGACAATGTACCGCCGCCCTCTTCTCCCGTGATGATCACGTTTCCCGTATAGGATGCCATACTCATATTATCCAGTGTATGGACAAGCTGTTCTCTGGATTTCCGATGATGTACAAACTGACTGAACAGCTCCCTCTCTTCATCGGTAAGATCCCGGACCGTCTGGGATGTCTGCTGCGGCAGATTTTCCTGCTCGTCTTCCGGTTCTTCCATTTCTAATTCTTCAACTTCCTCTGGCTCTTCGATTTCTTCCAGCTCGATGATCTCCTCTACTTCATCGGTAAGTTCCGATTCCCCTTCTTCCAGACTGATTTCTTCAAACACAAGCTCCTCTTCTGTTTCTGCTACAGGAATCGGCTGCTTCGGCAATGCCGCCTCCTTCGGCGGATCCGGCCGCACAGCTGCCTTTGATTTCAAATCTTTGTCCGTATCCTCCGGAAGAACAACTTTCTTAACACCGGTTTTTCCGGATTCCTTCATGATTGCTGCTACGAATGCCTTTTCAAGCTGCTCCAGAAGACCGCTCTTTGTCGCCTCGTCAAAATCTGCGAACAGACTGCCCGTATGTTCCAATATCCGATGTCTGACATCTTCCATACGCTTCTGCTCATTGCTTCTTTTCATCGCCTCCCACTCAGCCATGATATCTTCGATACTGAGCTGGCCGGTAATCTGTTTTTCTACCGCTTTGACATCACTATCCGGTACAAGAAGCCGAATCTGTCCGTCGTATTCCTGCGACAGCACGCTGTCATATATCGTCGCCCCTGTGCTGCCCGCCGGCGCCGGCTCGACAACCGGTTCCGGCTCCGCCACCCTCACAGGCGGCTGCTGCTCAACGACCGGTTCTGCTTCCATCACCCTTACAGACGGCTTCGGTTCAACGGCCGGTTCCGGCTCCGTCACCCTTACAGGCGGCTGCTGCTCAACGACTGGTTCTGCTTCCATCACCCTCACAGGCGGCTTCGGTTCAACGGCCGGCTTCGGTTTCGCCGCCCTTACAGGCAGCTGTTCGGATACAGGTTCTGCTTCGCGCACAGGCGTAAACTCTCTCGTTGCTTCCGGCACGATTTCCTGTAACTCATCCGTATCCTGTGAAAGTTCTATTTTAGGCATCTTCACCGTTTCCTGTAAAAGCGGTGCGATAATCCTTTCTGCAATCGAAGGTTCCTCTTCCGGCTCCTCTTCGTCTTCTTCCGCTAAATTCTCTTCCTCGGCCGCTTCTTCCTCTGCAGACTCTTCTTCCGCAACGGAAGCCTCCTGTCTCAGCGGCATTTCCACGATTTGGCCGCCCTGTATTTCAAGTTCTCTTTCTACAGGCGCTTCTTCCGGCTCTTCTTCCGTGAGGATCTCTTTCATGCTCTCCGCCAGCGCCATCTGCAGATTGAGCGTGTTATACTCTCCGACGTCTACGGTTTTCACCTGGGGAAGATCGGCAGTCGGCATCGACATGGTATCGGTATCTTCCGAAACTTCTTCCTCGTCATCATCGTATCTTTCATCAGCCTGTACTTCTTCATCTTCTTCCTCTTCGGGGGGATATTCTTCTTCCTCCATATCCGGATCCCCTTTGAAAGTCCATTCGTCGTATTTTGCCTGCTGTTCGGCGCTTAACGGCGTATGAAGCGCTTTCAGTTCCATCGCTTTAAGCACATATTTTCCCTCTCCGAACCAGAGGTACATTTCATCGCATTCTTCGACGCATTTCGTTGTAAGTCCGATACGATGATAGAGATATGCCAGTTCATATGCCCATTTCTCACGGTAATCACGCTTCTTGAACTCTTCCAGGACCGCGATACGCTCCTCTAAAGAAACCTCCTGAGCTTCGTATAAACGATATTGAAGGATATATCTGCCTGTATCCCTCGGCGCAATCTGTACAAACTCTTTATAATACTCAATCGCCTGCACATACTCTTCCATTTTAATAGAAAGTTCACACAACGAATAAACAATCAGCCTTCCTGAAGGATGTTTCTCATATGCCAACAGCAGGATGTCCTTGCTCTCCTGATATCTTCTGTTGATTTTATATAAATCACTGATCGTACATAACATTCTGACGCTTTTTACGCGCCGCCAGTCAATCGTATCCGCAATAGCGACCGCATCCGCATATTCTCCCTCTTCGATCAGGGAATTGATTTCATCCGCACGAATTTTATATTCGAATTTATCCAAGGTACTCACCCCATATTTATACTACCGTATCTGCACAATATCGAAAAAACCTATTTTTCGACTTTTTACTGTCTTAGTTTACCATAGGCGAATATTAATGTAAATAAATATGCGGAAAAAATATGATGTCTCCCATCCAGTATATAATCAGCATATAACAAGATATGGAGCGCCTGCAATATACATTTCCGCCATATTGTATATTTACAAATTCCACATTCTATGCTCTTGCCAGAAAAAGGTAATTCGAAAGTTCTGTAAACTGTTCTAAAGTCAACGTTTCCCCGCGTACCGTCGGAGAAAGGCCCATCTGCGCGATAGTCTCTGCGATCTTTTCTTTACTGACCCCCAGATTTCCCGCATTGGAAAGCCCATTTAACAACGTTTTTCTTCTTTGATTAAAAGATGCTCTGATCACGGCGAATAACCAGCTTTCATCCACCGCTTCCGCCAATGGCTTTTCGTATCGGGTCAGCCGGATAACGGCGCTGTCCACATTGGGTCTTGGCATAAAGCAGGAAGCCGGAACTTTCATGATGATTTCCGGTTTTGCATAATAACATACCGCCAGAGAAAGCGCCCCATAATCCTTTGTACCGGGCGCCGCCTGCATTCTGTCCGCTACCTCCTTCTGCACCATGATCGTAATGCTCTGCAATGCAATATGGTTCTCGAACAACGCCATAATGATCGGTGTCGTAATATAATAGGGAAGATTAGCGACTACCTTGATAGGTTTTCCGTCATTCTCTTCCTGTACAATGCGGTCGATGTCCACTTTCAGGACATCGTCATGGATGACCTTGACATTATCGTAAGACGAAAGAGTCTCCTGCAAAATGGGTATCAGATTTTTATCGATTTCCACTGCAATGACCGACCTCGCCCGTTCCGCCAGATATTGCGTCATCGTACCGATGCCCGGCCCGATTTCCAGAACGCAGTCGTCTTCCGTTATCTGCGCCGCATCAACAATTTTCCCAAGAATATTTCCGTCTATCAAAAAATTCTGGCCGAATTTCTTCTGGAAGTTAAAATGATGCTTTTGTAAAATTTCTATTGTATTTTTCGCATTTCCCAATGTTGCCATACAGCCACGCCTTTCTCTCATCCTGCAATATCTGAAGCAGGCCGGCCCTGCAGCCGGAATAATTTCTCCGCATTTCCATGTGTTACCGCAAGCACCTCTTCATAATCAAGCCCCTTCAGCGCCGCGATCTCTTTTGCTATATAAGGCAGATTCAACGACGAGTTACGTTTTCCACGATTCGGTTCCGGCGCAAGATACGGACTGTCCGTTTCCAACAGGATCCTGTCCATCGGTATATAGCTTACCGCTTCTTTCAATTTTCTGGCATTCGCAAAAGTCACAACACCGCCGATACCAAAGTAATAGCCCATTTCCAGATATTCCCGTGCAGTCTCCTTTGTATAGGAAAAACAATGCACCACGCCGCCGGTGGTTTCCGCATGAGAGTTTTTCATGATATCCAGCGTATCTCTGGCCGCATCTCTGGAATGAATAACGACAGGAAGCTTTACCTCTTTCGCCATCTCCAGCTGCCTTTCAAACCACTTTTTCTGAACGGACGGTTCCGGCTCTTTCCAGTGATAATCCAGTCCGATTTCCCCGACTGCCACGACCTTCTCCAAAGCACAGCGCTCTTTTAACCACAGCAGGCCCGCCTCCGTCAGTTCTCCCGTTTCACTCGGATGCACGCCTATTGCACCATAAAGAAAGGAATATTTTTCCACAAGCGCAAGCGTCCTTCTGCAGCTTTCCAGACTTGCGCCTATGTTGAGCACCATATCGATTCCGTTTTCCGCAAAAGAACGCAGTAATGCGTCTCTGTCCTCATCAAATGCCTCATCGTCGTAATGCGCATGACTCTCAAATATCATCTTTTTACCTGTTCCTTTCCGGGTTGTTACAAAAAGTTAAAAAAATCTTAAAAAACACTTGCAAATCAAAAAACATTATACTATAATAACTCTTGCATTGCAAAATAGAAATAATTTGGACATGCGCCTTTAGCTCAGTTGGTAGAGCACCTGACTCTTAATCAGGGTGTCCAGGGTTCGAGCCCCTGAAG
>CAMWXB010000046.1 GCA_947178125.1 uncultured Lachnospiraceae bacterium
AAGAATTGCAACGCAATTCTTGTGACGCAAGCCGCCGGGCTTGCGTCTATTATATCATAGGAACAGGATTTTAAATATGAAAAATGTTTCAAAATTGCGGAGAGTGTTGTATAATGGATTTATGGGTAAAATAATGGGGAGAGTATGAAGTTACAGGTAGAAATGGAGAAGAGAAGGAGGACAGAGTACTGTTATGATGAAAAAATCAGAGTCCGCAAAATCGAAAAAAAGTGGGAATGAAATAATAGAGGAAAAGAGAGTCGGTGTCCGCAAATCAGAGAAAGGTGCCCGGAAGGCTGAAAAAGAGAAGAAAGAACCGGAGAAGGGAAAAGGCTTTATGCTGCTCGGAATCCGCAATAAAATTGTCATCTGCTTTCTCGTACCGATTGCGTTTATGATCATCATCGGCGTTTCAGCCTATCAGAAGGCGGCCGAAGGGCTGCGGGAGAAATTCCAGGAATCGACGCTGCAGACGATTGCGATGTCAAAGGAATACATAGAAATGAGCTGCGATTTTATCAAAGCCGAGGGCTTGAAATATGCTTTTGACGGGGATGTTGGGAAATATCTGCAGGGGACCATTGATTCTCCGATTGAGTTAAAAGAAATCATGCGCAATATAAACACAGATATGATATCGTCGAGTACTTCGATTTCGTTTATTAATAATATACATATTATTCCGAAAACGGGTGTCAATGTCCTTACAACGGCTTCGGGCGCGAGCGCGGATGGTTTTCTGATGGAGCATAGAGAACAGGTTGAAGACAGTAAGGGTGTTGAAAGCTGGATAGACACTCATCCGCTTCTGGACGAAAGACTGAAAGTAATGGAGAAGGACTATATCATGGCTTTCGAAATCCTGAGCAGATCCAAGAACGGGTGTGTTGTCATCGATATTAAAAGATCCGAAATCGCCAATCTTCTTGAAGGGGTTGATCTGGGAGAAGGAAGCATCATCGGTTTCATCACCGAGAATGGCAGAGAGATTATTGTGGAACAGTTGGAGGAAGGTCAGGAAAGTCGTTTCGCGGAAGGAGAAAAGGTATTTTTCGGACAGGATTTTTATGATCAGATTGGTGAAGAACAGCTTCAGGGTTCTACGGAAATCCGTTTTCGCGGTGAGAAATATCTGTTTTTTTACAGCAGGAGCGAATCCGTTGAAGATATTACCGTATGTGCACTGGTGCCGATGGACGTTGTAACAAGCCAGGCGCAGGAAATCCGGACGACGACAGTGGTGCTTACGATTCTGGCCAGTGTTATCGCGTTGATCATTGGGGTTATGGTAGCCGGCGGTATTCAGGCGAATATGACACGTTTTTCAAAGCGGTTCGGAGAAGTGGCAAAGGGCGACCTGACGATCACGGTAGAGGCGAAAAGCCGCGATGAGTTCCAGGGCCTTGCGGGTTCGGCGACCAATATGATCACAAATACGAAGAATCTGGTCAATAAAGTTACCAATGCGACGAACGAACTGGAGAAATCGGCAGGAAGCGTGGAAGAGGTTTCGGAGGCGATCAATGACTGTTCACAGGATATCACACAGGCGATTGATGAAATCCACGAAGGAATACGCAGGCAGTCGGAAAATGCGTTGGAGTGCGTGGAGAGAACGGATATTCTGTCCAATGAGCTGCAGGAAGTTAACAGAGTCATCGAAAAAGTGGAAGCGCTCGTTGGCGAGAATGAAAATATGATCAGCCAGGGAATGGAATATGTTCAGCTTCTTGGCGAACGCGCTCATACGACGACAGAGATTACTTCCGAAGTGGGAAGCAGCATAGAATCGCTGAAAAAAGAATATGAGATTATCAATTCCTTTGTGGAGACGATCACCTCGATTTCCGAGCAGACGAATCTCCTTTCGCTGAATGCGTCTATCGAGGCAGCGCGTGCCGGAGATGCGGGAAGAGGATTTGCGGTCGTGGCGGAGGAAATCCGTAAGCTGGCCGATGATTCGGCGAGAGCGGCAGGAGAGATTCAGCGCAATGTATCACATATTATGGGCCAGACTGAGAGCAGTGTGCAGAATGCGCATCAGGCGCAGAAGATGGTCGATCTGCAAGGCGAAGCGGTAGAACAGGTGATCAAAGTGTTCGGCGATATGCGTAAGCAGATGAGCACGCTTGCGGAAGGACTGCGGGAAATCGTCACAAGCATGGAGAGAGCGGATATTGAGCGCGGCGATACCGTTCAGGGCGTTCAGAATATTTCTAATATCATTGAGGAAACGGCTGACAGAGCGGAGAAAGTCAAAGATATTGCAGGCAGGCTTCTGACCAATGTAGAGAATTTGAACAGTACCGCTGATGTGCTCGGAGATAACATGCAGGAATTGAAGTCTGAAATTTCGGTATTCAAAATCTGAAAATATGGCGTTAAATCAAAAAAATAGTAAAAGCTGTTGCATTATAGTGTGACAGCTTTTATTACATTAAAGTCTTTTGTTAATTAAAAAAATCAGGTGGGGCAGACGGCCGGCGCCGGAAATTTCGGATTGAAAAAGCCATTCCCGTAACAGGCGAAAGAGGCGGGGCAGTGCTTGAAGAGTGATGCAACAATTTGTATAATGAAAAGGATAAATATGAAGGTTGAAGGTTACGACCGAAAAATGAGAGGAGCAATATGATGAAGAACAAAAAGCAGATTTTTAATCCCTATCTCCCGAGTTATGAATATATACCGGACGGAGAACCACATGTTTTTGACGGGAGACTCTACATCTATGGAAGCCATGATAAATTCGGCGGAGATGATTATTGTCTCAACGATTATGTATGTTGGTCGGCCCCTGTAGAGGATTTATCTGACTGGAGGTATGAGGGTGTGATATACAGAAAGTCTCAGCACCCCTATTCGGTGGGAAGAAATCTTCTATTTGCGCCGGACGTGGCAAAAGGGAAGGATGGAAGATATTATCTTTACTATTCTGTGGCTGATTCGGCTGTTATGTCGGTGGCTGTCTGTGATGAGCCTGCCGGGCAGTATGTGTATTATGGAGACGTGCATGACCGGGATGGACATGTGGCGGGTAGCGCCAAGGGGGACTTTTATCAGTTCGATCCGGGTGTTTTTGTGGATGACGATGGGAGGATTTTTCTGTTTTCGGGCTTTTGCCCCGGAAAAAGGGAGGATGCGTTGGGGCGCCGGTATGTGGGGTGTCATATGTGCGAACTGGAAGATGACATGCTGACGATAAAAAGAGGCCCGGAAATCATTATTGACAGGGACGTGCCGTGCCCGGAGGAAAGAAGATATTTTGAGGCGCCATCAATGCGGAAGTATAATGGGAAGTATTATTTGATCTATTCTGTGAGAATAGGCGGGCTGCACTATTATATAAGCGATCGCCCGGATGGCGGGTTTGTGTATGGCGGACGTATTCATTCTTCTTCCGATGTTGGCATTGGCGGGCATGACGCAGAAAATCCTGCATATCCCAATGGAAATACCCATGGAAGTTTGGTGGAGATTCAGGGGAAATATTATATTTTTGATCATCGTATGACGAACAATTCCAGCTACTGCCGCCAGGGAGTAGCGGAACAGGTATGGATTGAAGAGGATGGCAGTATTCGTCAGGCAGAAGCTACAAGCTGCGGGCTGAATGGCGGTCCTTTGGTGGGGATTGGAAAATACCCGGCTTATATTGCCTGTGTTTTGATGGATAAAAACGATAACAGGGCGGCGGATGGAAAGAAAATTATGGCGCCCTGCATTACGCAGGAAGGGGAAGACCGGGAGTGCGGGCCGGAACAATTCGTTTATAATATCATCAATAAATGCGTGGTAGGATATAAGTATTTCGATTTCCGGAATACTTCCGGTATTGCGCTTGTTCTTCGCGGTAATGCCAGAGGACGGCTGATGGTACGGTATGAGGAAAATGGAGAAGATAAGGCATGTATGGAGATTGTGCTGCAGAGGGACGAATGGAGCAGAATAGAAGGAAAATTGCCGTCCGGAAGTGAGAAATCGGGTCTGTATTTGGAATTTTTGGGTGAAGGAAGTTTTGATTTATTGGAGATTGTGTTTTTTTAGGTGATTTTTGGGTGAATTTAGGGTGCAATTTCAATGCCTGCAGCCATTTTACGGTTGTTTGACTGTTGGATATTCAGATTTGGATAGTCGGTGGATAATATACAGGAATTGAAGTCTGAAATTTCAGTATTTAAAATCTGAAATTATAGCTTTAAATCGAAAAAATGCTTTGACAGAACCTTCTTATAGCTATATAATAGACAATAGATGATTGCAATCATATCAAAAGAAAAATTATTTATTTTTTAAGGAGGTTTTTATGAAAAAGAAAATTGTTTCTTTGTTCATGGTCGCTGCTATGACAGCATCCTTAGTAGGATGCGGCGGCGGTAATGCAGACAGTTCCAATACTGGCGATTCTGCAGCTACTACTGACAACTCGGCAGCTACAACAGATACAAGCAGCACCGATAACACAGCATCAACAGACACTGCAGCAGACAATACACAGGCAGAAGCAGAACCGGCAGCAGATGATATTGAGAAGCCGGAAGAAATCACCATCATGATCGATGGTACAGTTTTCACAAAAGAGAACGGACAGGAACAGTTCTGGGCTAAATTCCAGGAACTGACAGGAATCAAAGTAAATGTTATCCAGCCTGACCATGACGCTTATTATGACAACGTAGGTCAGACAATCGCAAGCGGCGACTGGCCGGACGTTATCATCCTTTCCAGTACATATTATTCAGCATATGCTGCTGAAGGCGTACTCTGGGATATGACAGACGCTTGGGAAAATTCCGAGTTAAAGAAAAGACAGGAAGCGCATAACAGCACGGGTATTGTTGAAGGCGTTAAGCTGAACGGCCGGCTTTATGGTATGCCTTCCGGACGTGGTAACGGTTGTGTTACTTATGTGAAGAAAGCATGGATGGACAACTGCGGTATCACGAGCGTTCCTACGAACTATGAAGAATATCTCGCAATGTTGGAAGCATTCACAAACGGCGATCCGGACGGCGATGGTATTGACGGTAATACATTTGGTGTAACGGCAGCAGGTTTCATCGGAAACGAAGCTCCGTATATCAACTATCTGCCTGAATTCTATCAGGATGCGCATCCGAGTTTCTATCTCAAAGAAGATGGTACTTATGCAGACGGATTTACAGAGGATGCTATGAGAGCGGCTCTTGAGAGACTGGCAGACGCTTACGCAAAGGGCGTAATCGATCCTACGACTCTGACAAACGGTACGGCTGACTGCCGTAACAAATTCTACAGCGATGACTTCGGTGTATTTACCTACTGGGCAGGTACATGGGCATCTAACCTGAAGAATAACCTCATAAACAATGAAATTGACAGCGAACTGATAGCGATGGAACCAATCGCAGAAGTTGGCGCATATCTTGACCGTGTTCCGCCGGTATGGGCAATTACATCAACCTGCGAGAATCCGGAAGGCGTATTCAAATATTTCATCGAAGCAATGCAGGATGGGGGGGATGTTCAGTTCCTCTTCACATACGGTGTAGAAGGCGTGCACTGGTCAACAGCTGCTGAAACATTATATGCAGGCGAGACAAACGATAAAGGCGAGTCTAAAGAAAAGGTTTATGCAGAAGGCGAATTCCATATGTTAGACAACCTCGAGACACCTGGTACACAGTATACCAAGGCTCATATCGATCCGGCTCTTGCACCTGTTGAACTGGCAAATGATCCGGGACAGAAGACGATTGCTCCGGAAGCAAAGGAATCGGCAGAGATGTTTGCTACGCATAGTGTAACAGCAGACCTGATTCCGAGTACGGACGCTATGACAGAGTACAACGGTGACCTGACAACTTTGAAGAACGAAATCGTTGCAAAAGTTGCTATGGGCGAAATGACCATCGAAGAAGGTTATGCGAAGTATGAAGCTGACGGCGGCGCTGCTTGGTCACAGCAGATTGTTGATTCTTTGAACAATCAGTAAAATCTAATATATCTTTTTCCTTTGAGTAATTTTTGGAAAAATAATAGATATGGAGCTATGGGATGTTTCATAGCTCCATATCATATTAAATAAGGTAATTCACTTTATCGGGGAAGGAAGAGAGGCATTAATGAGTAAAAAACAGTCAGTTTCCAAACAGAAAGGCTCAGGATCAAACAAACCGTTGGGGGTTAGAGTGAAGAAGTATGCAGGATTTTATGTAATGTTTCTTCCGATTCTGGTCTTTGCGATTATTTTCTACTATCTGCCCATGTTTGGGGTAAGATATGCGTTTACCAATTACAATGGAATTAAAGCGCCGAAGTTCGTAGGACTTGAGAACTTTAGCAAGATGTTCAATATGCCGGGATTCTGGTCGGCATTCTGGAATACACTGCAGATCAGCGTGATCAGATTGATTTTAACGACATTGGTAGCAGTTGTTGTTTCCCTGTTCTTGAATGAAATCATCAATATTCACTTCAAGAAAGTCATACAGACGATTATTTATCTCCCCCACTTCTTATCGTGGGTTGTTACGGCATCCTTATTCTCCTTGATTCTGGCTCCTACGGGACAGGGCCTTGTGAATACGCTCCTTGTAAATCTTGGGTTGGTCGATGCCAATAATATGATTTATTTTCTGGGAAGTTCCAAAACATGGCGGGGAACCTTCTATGTCATCCAGCTATGGAAGGAGACCGGTTGGCAGACCGTTATTTTTATGGCGACTCTGGCCGGAATGAACCTGGAACTTTATGAGGCGGCGTCTATTGACGGTGCCGGACGCTGGGGCAAGATGCGTTATATCACTTTCCCGGCGCTTGCAAATACAATTTTGACCGTTATCATTCTGAACCTTGCAAAGGTCATGAATTTGTTCGAGTCCGTTTTCGTATTGCAGAACGATGCAGTATTGGATGTTTCCAACGTTCTCGAGACATATATCTACTATCAGAGTTTTAACAGTGGTTCGATTCCGAACTACGGATATACGACCGCCGTTGGTCTATTCAAATCATTAGTCGGCATGGCGCTTGTGCTCATATGTAACCAGTGGAGTAAGAAAGTGCGCGAAGGCCGCGGAATTGTATAGGAGGGAGAAGCGATATGAAAAAGAAAAAGAAAATAGAAGTCTTCTCGGTTATAAACGGCCTTATCTTTATTATTGTAGCTTTGATTATTTTGATACCGATTTGGAAGATACTGGTTGACTCCTTTGACTTAAAAACAGCATATGGTATGAAATTGTGGCCGGAGAAATTCGGTATTGAGGGTTATCGGATGGTATTATCGAACCCGACGCTGTCCCGTCCGCTGCTGATTTCTGTTCTTACAACGGTTGTGGGTACAGTGATAGCGCTGACCTTATCGACGATGGGCGCTTATGTGCTGATTCAGTGGGAAATGCCGGGGCGCAGTTTCTTTGCGAACCTGTTACTGTTCACCATGATCTTCAATGGTGGTATGATTCCTACATACCTGGTATTGCGGCAGTTCCATCTGACGAATACCTTGTGGGTTGTTATTTTATATCCGGCGCTGAATGTATACAATCTGGTATTGATGCGGAACTTTTTCGAAGGAATCCCGGCCAGTCTGTATGAGGCCGCCACGCTGGACGGCAGTACGCCGATGCAGACATTTATCAGAATCGTGCTTCCGATGTCAAAACCGGCGCTGGCTTCCATCGGTCTGATGTATGCGGTATCTTACTGGAACGATTATACGCACTACAAACTGTATATTAACAACTCCGATTTATACAACTTCCAGATGAAACTGCGTGGTATGATCATGGGTAGTGATCTTCCTACGGCAGCCGGAAATGCGACAGAGAATACGATCAAGAATGCGGCGATTATCATTGTTATCATCCCGTTCATGATTCTCTATCCTTTCCTGCAGAAATATTTCGTACAGGGTGTTAATATCGGTGCGGTCAAAGAATAAAGATCAAAGATTTTTATCTGCAGGTTTGGTCTTACGGCCAAACTTGCAGTTTGAGGTGTAACTGGAGGATTGGTTATGGCAACAATTTTTTGGGCCGGTGATTCTACCGTACAGTATAATGATATTATGACTTATCCGCAGACCGGCATCGGGCAGGTAGTTCATCTGTTCTTAAAACCGGATGTGAAGGTCGAGAATCATGCGAAAAATGGCAGAAGTACGAAAAGTTTCATAGACGAGTCCAGACTGCCTGCTATTTATGATAAAATATCGGAAGGAGATTTCCTTTTTATCCAGTTCGGACATAATGATGAGAAGAAAGAAGACCCCGAACGGTATACGGAACCCTTCTCCGATTACATGGTCAATCTGGAGAAATTTGTCAATGTCGCGAGGAATAAGAAGGCTCTGCCGGTATTGATCACACCGCTGGAAAGAAGATGTTTTGTCGATGAGAAAACGCTTGGTCCGGGAGAGCACGGCGATTATGTGGAAGCAATGAAGCAGACTGCTGAGAAGCTGGATGTTCCGTTGATTGATTTAAATAGCATGAGCCGCGCGGAGATGACCAGAGTGGGGGCAGAAGCTTCTAAAAGCTGGTATATGCACATACCGGAAGGAAAATATCCATATCATATGGAAGGGCTTACCGATAATACACATTTACAGTATGCGGGCGCCGTTATGTATGGTGGATGTATTGCCAGAGGGCTGAAAGAATTAGGTGGAGTCTATAAGGACTTACTGTTAGACGAATTATAATAAGGCGGACAGAGAGAGCGCCTGCAAACAAATGGCTCAGGGCATTGACCTGAGCCATTTTTGATAATAAAATTGTGTTAGATAGAGGAAGGAGTATGTTGATGAAAATGGATTATTTGTGGAAACCCGATTTGGAAGATGGTACTTTTAAAAATCCGATTATCTTCGCGGATTATTCAGATCCGGATGTGATCAGAGTAGGGGATACCTACTATATGACGGCATCCAGTTTTAATTATGTGCCGGGACTCCCGATACTGACGTCCAAAGATTTGGTGAACTGGAAACTTGTAAACTATGCGATTGATAAGATAGATTACGAAAAATACGATATGCCGCAGCATTCCAAAGGCGTATGGGCGCCGGCAATCCGATATCATAACGATTGTTTTTATATTTATTACGGAATGCCGGATGAGGGTATTTTCATGGTGAAAACGAAAGACCCGCTCGGGAAATGGGATGACCCGGTGCTCGTGCTGGAAGGCAAAGGGCTGATTGATTCCTGTCCGTTCTGGGATGATGACGGCAAGGCTTATGTGATTCACGGATATGCGAAGAGCCGTATCGGATTTAAGAGTTATCTCGGCATTTTCCCGATGTCTCCTGACGGTACCAAGGCAATCGGAGAAGACCATATTCTGTATAACGGTGTGGAAACGCAGCCGACAATCGAAGGCCCGAAGGTATATAAAAGGAACGGCTATTATTATATCCTTGCACCGGCGGGAGGCGTGAAGCCGGGCTGGCAGACGGCGCTTCGTTCCAAAAATATTTACGGCCCATATGAAGAAAAAATCGTATTGAAACAGGGAAGCACTATTGTAAACGGCCCTCATCAAGGCGGGCTTGTGGACACAGTAAACGGTGACGAATGGTTTCTTCATTTTCAGGACAGAGGCTTATATGGCCGTATCGTACATATGCAGCCGGTCGTATGGGAAAATGACTGGCCGGTCATGGGAGAGAATGCGAAAGACGGATGTGGAGAACCGTGCCTTGTCTGTAAAAAACCGAACACAGGCATCAGTGAAGAGCCTTGTTCGCTGGAGGCATCCGATGATTTTGAAGATACAAAATTGAATCTGATGTGGCAGTGGCTTGGAAATGCCAGGGATTCTTTCTACTCTCTGACGGAGAATCCGGGTTATCTGCGGCTGTATGCCCTCAATCCGTCCGGGAAAAAAGAACCGGTGTTATGGGAAAGTTCCAATGTGCTGACCCAGAAACTCGTATGTCCGTTTTTCAAGGCGTCTGTCTGCCTGCATACGGACGGTCTTTCCGAGAAAGAGCAGGCGGGTATGGTCATGATGGGCGGGCATTATGCTTATCTCGCAGTCAGAGTGATCGATGGTGAGAAAACGCTCGTATATGCGGAAGCATATGATGCAGACGACGGCAGCGTGAAAGAGAAGATGAATGTTTTGTGCAAGCTGGCGGAAGATACCGACAAAGTGGTATTTTCCTTTGCGATGGAAGAAGGTAAAGAAGGGCCTGTATTTAAGATGTTCTATACGCTGGCGGATGGACAGGAAGTGAATGTGCCGACAGACTTCATGCCTTCGGATCATACATGGGTAGGTGCGAAAATAGGGCTATTTGCAAATGTTCTTGCAGAAAACAATATAGGAGGCTATGCGGATTTTGAGTACATTCACGTTACATCCCTTACAGAAGGCAATTGAAGAGCAGAATTTAGAAGAAGTGGTGCGGATTCTCGTGGAGGATCCGCCCTGTATTGACCGGAAAACAGAGGACGGTGTTCCGTTTTGTTTGTATGCGGCGAAAGCGGGAAATTTTCCGATCGTAAAATATATCGTTGAGTATTCGCGCGCGAGCATGAATACGGTGGATGATGATAATCGCACAATCCTCCATTATGCGGCAATGGCGGGCAGCCTTGAGATGAACCGCTATCTGGTGGAGAAGGTCGGCATGGACATTACCGCGGGAGACAGAAATCTGGTAACACCCTATCAGATTGCATGGGAGCATCGCCATACGGAACTGCTGGCCTATTATCAGGAACGGACTGGGGCGGCCTATGAAAAGATGTATCACAATCCCATTCGTACGGGCATGTTTCCTGACCCGTCGATTGTCCGTGTAGGCGAAGACTATTATATGGTAAATTCTACCTTTATTTTCTTCCCCTGTATTCCGGTCTCCCACTCAAAAGATTTGATTCACTGGGAGATCATCGGACATGCGATCACGAATCCGGAATGGGCGCATCTAGATGAACTGGAAGGCGGAAGAGGTTACTGGGCGCCGGATATATCATATAATAACGGCCGATATTATATAACGGCGACATATCGGCTGAACGATACGGGAACCGTTTACAGAAAGCAGATCGTTGTCAGTTCCGACAGACCGGAAGGGCCTTACAGCGAACCGGCGGTCATTGATGAGGACGGAATCGACCCTTCCATTTTTCATGAGGGCGACAGGCATTATATGCTTCTGAACAGGGGAGCGAGAATTTTTGAATTGAGCAGCGACTGTACCAGACAGATATCGGAAGCTTCTCTGCTATTTTACGGCGATCAGAAGCGTGCACCGGAAGGCCCGCATCTTTTGAAGAAGGACGGATATTATTATCTGTTCCTCGCAGAAGGAGGAACGGGGCCGGGGCATCGGATCACGGTCGCGCGGAGCCGGGAACTTATGGGAAATTATGAACCCTGTCCTTATAACCCGATCATGCGGCAGATGGATGAAAAGGCAGGGATTCAGCGCTGTGGACACGGGAAACCGGTATGTACCCAGAACGGGGAATGGTATATGGTCTATCTGTGCGGCCGGAGGGTCGGCGACGGATACAGCATTCTTGGAAGGGAGACAGCCCTCGACCCGATTACCTGGACGGCCGATGGCTGGCCGATTGTCAATGGTCTGAAAGGGCCGAGTGTGCTGCAGAAGATGCCGGACCTGCCAATACAGGAAAACTGCGGCGATGAAAGCATTCAGAAGAGTGGCGGCGTGGACGTGCGAAACGGCGCAGACCTGCAGGACAATGGGCTTTTGAGTAACGGGACTTTCGCAAACGGCCTGCCCGGAGAGTTCATGACACCGCGTCCGCCGGAGAAGGATGCAATCCGTTTCGAGAACGGAAATCTGATCTTAAAAGGAAGTACGCATCCACTAGCAAGCGTTATGGCAAGAAATATTCTGGTGAGAAGGCAGAGCGACTTCTGTTTCCGGGCGGAGGCGGAGCTTACGGTTCCGGAACTCAAAGAAGGACAGGAGGCCGGCATTACATGCTATTATGATGAAAATACATGGGTGTGCTGTTATTTTCAGAGGGACAAAGATA
Organism: uncultured Lachnospiraceae bacterium; assembly: GCA_947178125.1. Classification (GTDB taxonomy): domain Bacteria; phylum Bacillota; class Clostridia; order Lachnospirales; family Lachnospiraceae; genus UBA3282. Next base: position 12,006 of record CAMWXB010000046.1, read on the forward strand.
AATATGCCATACAGGTAAAAGAACATATCGGCACGGAAGATATCTGCCATCCGAAAGAAATCCTTTCGGAGGATCCGGTCGGTGAACAATATGTGCTCGGTGTTGAAACAGAGTATTTGCATAGAAGGTTCTATTGTGGTAAAGTGGAAGAAGAAGGAAAAACTCTTGCAGAATTATCCAATGTATACTATCTGTGCGATGAAGGAATCTCAATGGGGAAACGATTTACGGGAGCGATGGTCGGTATATACGGCTATGGCGGTGAAGAATCGCTGTTTATTGAATTTAAAGAGTTCCATTACCAGGGGATGCCAGGATAGAAAAAAGAAAACGGAGGTTGGAATGGAAGCAGGAAACTATATGAACGAGTATTTTAAGAATTACCGGTATCGTAATGAATATGGGGATTACGAGGACGGGTGCGCACTTCTTGCGGCAATACAGCTGCATGAAGTGAGTGGAGATGAAGCGTACTTTTCTTTTATAAAGAATTACGCGGATACTTTTTTGTCAGAAGAAGGCGGCATCAGGGGCGATTCACAGGAGGCTTTCTCCGCAGACTGGGTGCATGCGGGCAGAATTTTTTTCTTTCTGTATCGTACAACGAAGGAAGAGAAATACCGCCAAGCGTTTGAGGCGGTCATGAATCGCCTGTGTGATTATCCGCGATGCGAATGCGGCAATTTCGTATATCGCGGGGAGCAGCCGGAAGAAATCCTGGATGCGCTGTACAGGATTCAGCCGTTCTTTATGGAATACGAGACCGTATATGGCAAAAAAGAGAAATACAATGATATGATCGGACAGTTCGAGAATGCGCAGAAAATAATGTGCGGCGGGGAAGAACGTTCAATCAGGAGTACAGTGCAGTACTTGGCGGCTTTAGCGGATACGATGGATAATATGAGCATTCAGATTTATGAGCAGTACAGAAAGCTGCAGGATATGTTCAAGGAGACGCTGAAGGCTGTCTTGGAGAAGCGGGATGCGGAGAGCGGGCTTATGCAGAAGAATGTGGACGGCGGAGCGGAGAACGGTATCGACATATTCGGGAGCGCGGTCATCGGCTATTGTATCCTCAAGGCATGCCGGATGGGCATTATATTAAAGGAAAAATACGTCGGTACAGGCATGGAAATCGTGGAAAAACTGATGGCGGAGATAAAGTCGTCCGAGAATGAGAGATACAGTACGGAAGAGATATGCGCCGTTATTATGGCATACGGACAATATTTGCAGACAAAAAAAGAAATCTGCGGTCCAAAGTTCGCAGGTTGAGAGAAAGGCATGGTTATTAGTGTGAGAAGAACTGGCAGATCTTCTTCACGCCGAAGAAAGGAAGGGTCATACAATGGACAGGATTGAAAAGTATATCGATGAATTGATGGAAAAGAGTACGCCGGACCGCCCGATATGGAATATTGAAAAAATATTGCAGGGCGTCAAATCGAAATGGAATTATATCGACGGCTGCATGATCAAGGCGATCTTAGAGATGTATGCAATTACCAAAGACGAAAAATATTTCAAATTTGCGGATGCGTTCATCGATTATAAGGTAAGAGAAGATGGAACGATCGACGGCTATGATATCAATGAACTGAATATCGATAATGTAAATGCGGGAAAGACGCTGTTCGAATTGTATGATCTGACCGGTAAAGAAAAATACCGAAAGGCCATTGACCTCGTTTACAGCCAGATAGAGAATATGCCAAGGACAAAAGAAGGAAATTTCTGGCATAAGAATATTTATCCGAATCAGGTATGGCTGGATGGCCTGTATATGTGCCAGCCCTTTTATATGGAATATGAGACGCGTTTTAATGACCGTAAGAATTATGCCGATATCTTCAATCAGTTTGCACAGGTCGTAAAAAATATGCGGGATAGCGAAACGGGTCTGTATTATCATGCCTATGATTCTTCGAGAGAGATGTTCTGGTGCGATAAAGTGACCGGACTCAGCCAGAATTTCTGGCTGCGTGCGCTTGGCTGGTATTCTATGGCGCTGCTCGATACTTTGGACAAAGCAGATGTTTCTTCCGATGATACATACAAAGAGGCTTATGAGAATATGAAGAAAGCTTTTGTCGAGCTGATGGATGCGATGCTGCGGTATCAGGATGAAAGCGGTATGTGGTACCAGGTCGTCAATGTAGGCGGTATGGAAAAGAACTATCTGGAAACAAGCGGAAGTGCGATCATGGCCTATGCGCTGTTAAAGGGTGTGCGCCTCGGCTTTTTACCGGAAAGCTATCGGGAGAACGGAAAGAAAGCGTTTCAGGGAATCTGCGACAGATATCTTTCTACGGACGATGAAGGGAATCTGCATCTTGGCGGAATCTGCCTCGTAGCGGGTCTTGGGGGAAGTGGTATGCGTTCAGGAACGTTCGATTACTATATGTCAGAACCTGTCGTAAAAGATGATGCAAAGGGGGTAGGCCCGTTCCTGCTTGCTTATACGGAAATGCTGCGTCTACAATAGTTTGTACATAGTTGAAGAATGCCTGTTTTGGGCATTCTTCAGTGCGAAGAGGGTTCGCTCTTCACACTTGTAAATAAATGGGGACTTTATTATAATAATAGTATAGCAAAAACGAAATGGAGGAACAAAAATGGGTGTATATGCAATCTCTGGCGCTTCCAGCGGAATAGGCGCCAAGACGAAGGAACTATTATTACAGCGCGGGCATGAAGTCATCAATATTGACTTGAAAGACGGGGATATCTGCGTGAATCTGGCATCCGAAGAGGGACGGCAGGAAGCTGTTGATACTCTTCACAAGATGCACCCGGAGGGACTTGACGGTATCATCTGTAATGCCGGCGTATCCGGAGCCTGCGGAAATCTTCCGCTGGTGATTTCGCTGAATTATTTCGGCACGGTCGCACTCGCGCGGGGGGTTTATGATTTACTGTGTAAGAAGAAGGGAAGCTGTGTTGTGACCGCTTCTAATACAATCTCACAGGGAGCAGGCCGTATGGATATTGCAGACCTGCTGAATAATATCGGGGACGAAAAGAGAGTTCTCAGTCTGGTATCCCAGATGGACAGTTCCAATCTCAGTGTGGGTAACAGCCTTTATGTTTCAACAAAATATGCTCTGGCAAGATGGGTAAGGCGGGTTTCGGCTTCCTGGGCAGCTAACGGTGTGCGGATTAACGCGGTGGCGCCCGGCAATGTTAATACCACAATGACGGCTACCATGAGCACCTCTGCCAAAATGGCATTGAATGCCCTTCCCATTCCGACCAAATATGGTCAGGAATGTCTGATGGATGCGGATGAAATTGCAGAAGTTATGGTATTCCTTGCATCTGATGCGGCAAGGGGAGTAAACGGTAATGTCATGTTCGTGGACGGCGGCACCGACGCATTGCTCAATTCCGAAAAAGTATATTAAGTTTGTAGATTAAGAGAAAGGTATGGTATTAATATGAAACCTATTGAGAAATATGTCCAGGCTATGGAAAATAAAGACTTTGCAGGGCTTGCCGAGCTTTTTACGAGAGATGGCAGAATCTGTGATTATTGTACCAATACTTCATCCCAGAAGGAATATCATATTTATGGGCAGGAAGCGATTAATATGTTCTTCCGGAACAAATTCGGTTTTCGCCAGTATTCGATTGCGGAAGCGGAAGTTGTAAATGATACACAGGCCGAATTTATCGCGAATTTCGGCGGTTATAACGTTATGGCAATTGCTACCGTGCGTGAAGTGGACGAGAGCGGACTGATCAAAAATCTTACGGTAAGACCCAAATAAAGGAAAAGGAGAACAACTGTTATGGCATATATTGATATCATGAAAGAAAAGGCAAAAAGCGATAAAAAAACAATTGTTTTGCCGGAGACCACCGATAAAAGAACGCTGATCGCAGCATCGCATATCATCAAAGAAGGCATTGCCGATATAATTATGATCGGTAATGAAGAGAAAATCCTGGACGGTGCAAGCTGGCTGGAAGTAGAACTGGACGGCGTTACCATCGTCGATCCTGAAAAGACAGACAAACTGGACGGATATGTCGATCTGCTCTATGAGACAAGAAAAAATAAGGGCATGACACCGGAGAAGGCAAGAGAGACGCTTTTAAAAGATTATCTGACTTTCGGTGTTATGATGGTAAAAGCAAACGATGCGGACGGTATGGTAGCCGGAGCGAATCATGCAACGGCGGATACATTGAGACCGGCGCTGCAGATTCTGAAAACGGCTCCCGGTGTTAAGCTGGTATCCGGTTTCTTCATCATGGACGTACCGGATTGTGAGTTCGGAGAGGGCGGCACCTTTCTCTTTGCAGACTGCGGCCTGAATCAGGACCCGACAGCGGAAGAACTGGCTTCAATCGCGGAGTCTTCTGCAAAGAGCTTCAAGAGCCTTGTCGGCGCAAAACCGATCATTGCCATGTTGTCCCATTCGACGAAGGGAAGCGCAAAGCATCCGTTAGTAGATAAGGTTGTCGAAGCTACCAGACTTGCGCATGAGATGTATCCGCACCTGTGTATTGACGGCGAACTGCAGGCGGATGCCGCATTGGTTCCTCATATCGCGAAATCCAAATCACCGGGCAGCGAAGTAGCAGGCAAAGCGAATGTTCTCATTTTCCCGAATCTGGACTGTGGTAACATCGGCTATAAACTGGTACAGCGGCTTGCAAAGGCGGAAGCATACGGACCGATGCTTCAGGGGATTGCGAAACCGGTAAACGATCTGTCCCGCGGTTGTTCCTGGGAAGATATCGTCGGCGTTGTGGCAATCACGGCAGTACAGGCACAGCTTGGTTAATATAAAGAGAAAATAAATTTTCAATCGCAACTTTGCGCAGCGGCCCAAAGATTGCAGGATGAGAGAAAGGAATGGTTTTTAACAATGAATATATTAGTTATTAACTGCGGCAGCTCTTCTTTGAAATTCCAGCTGATTGATGCAGTGACAGAAGAATTGATTGCAAAAGGATTGTGTGAACGTATTGGTATTGAAGGCAGCCAGCTTGTTTATCAGCCTACCGGAAAAGATAAAATAACGACTGTTACACCTATGGAAGATCATACACAGGCAATCCGCCTTGTTTTAAAATCGCTGACGGATGAAACATCCGGCGTCGTAAAGGATTTGTCCGAAATTGGTGCAGTCGGCCATCGTATTGTGCATGGCGGTGAGAAGTTTGCATCTTCGACGCTGATCACGGATGAAGTGGTACAGGCTATCACAGACTGCAACGAACTGGCGCCGCTGCATAATCCTGCCAACCTGATCGGTATCGCGGCTTGTAAGGAACTGATGCCGGAAACGCCGATGGTAGGGGTATTTGATACGGCTTTCCATCAGACAATGCCGCAGGAGGCTTATTTATACGGTCTTCCGTATGAGTATTATGAGAAATATAAAGTAAGAAGATATGGTTTCCACGGGACGAGCCATTCTTATGTATCCAAGAGAGCAGCGGAAGTACTGGGCAAAAAGTATGAAGACTTAAAGCTTATTGTTTGCCATCTTGGAAACGGCGCCAGCGTATCGGCGGTAAAGAACGGCAAATGTATCGATACATCTATGGGGCTGACACCGTTGGAGGGCCTGATCATGGGAACCCGTTCCGGCGATATCGACCCGGCGATCATAGAATTTATCGCGCATAAAGAAGGAAAGTCTATCGACGAGATCATGACCGTTTTGAATAAAAAATCCGGCGTGCTCGGACTGTCCTCGAATCTGTCTTCTGATTTCAGAGATTTACAGGCGTCTTATGAGAAGGGTGAGGATGCGGGCATCCGCACGATGGAAACCTTTGCATACCGTGTGACAAAGTATATCGGTGCCTATACGGCGGCGATGAATGGCGTGGATGCAATCTGTTTTACCGCAGGTCTTGGCGAAAACAGTTCTTTCATGAGAGATATGGTCTGCAGCAGACTCGGTTATCTCGGCATTACGCTGGATGAAGAACAGAATGCGAAACGTGGAGAAGATTTGGTCATTACGACACCGGATTCCACAACGAAGGTGCTTGTTATTCCGACGAATGAAGAACTTGCTATTGCAAGAGAGACATTTGCGATTGTTAAAAAATAAGAAGTTTCTGTCAGTCTGAATTTGCGGACTGAGATGGAGGGACATATGAAACTGGGAGCATTGGAAGCCGGTGGCACGAAGATGGTATGCGCCATTGGTGATGAAAAAGGTAATATATTGGAGCAGATTTCCATTCCGACAGAAACACCGGAAATTACCATACCGAAATTGCTTTCCTTTTATGAAGGGAAAGAAATCGAGGCATTGGGGATTGGATGCTTTGGGCCGATTGATGTCAATCGAAAGTCCGATACATATGGTTATATTACGACAACCCCTAAACTGGCATGGCAGAATTATAACATAACAGGTGCTTTTAAAGAGGCACTCGGTGTACCGGTGGGTTTCGATACGGATGTAAATGGTTCTGCGCTGGGAGAATATACCTGGGGAATTGCACGGGGATTAAACAGCTGTGTTTATATGACGGTCGGCACCGGCGTCGGTATCGGCATCATATCGGAAGGACGGCTTGTACATGGTATGCTGCATCCGGAAGGCGGACATATGCTGTTAAGCAGAAGCCGGGAAGATACTTACCAGGGATTTTGTCCCTTTCATGAAAACTGTTTGGAGGGACTGGCAGCCGGGCCAGCCATCGAGGGAAGATGGGGGAAAAAAGCGGTCGAGTTAGCGGGAGAGCAGAAGGTCTGGGAACTGGAAGCGGAGTATATTGCACAGGCGCTTGTCAATCTTACCTGTATCCTGTCTCCCGAACGGATTATTCTGGGAGGCGGCGTGATGCACCAACTGCAGCTTTTTCCGATGATCCGCAGCCGTTTCAGAGAACTTTTGAATGGCTATCTGAAAACAAAAGAACTGGGAGATCTGGATACATTCATTGTGCCCCAGAGTCTGGATGATAAACAGGGCATTATGGGAGCGCTAAAGCTCGGCATGATGGAACTTGAAAGAAACACATAAAAAGAAAACTGCCTGCATAAATTTTAGAAATAAGATTTATGCAGGCTTTTCTATGACACAGGTTTTTGCACATTTTTCCAATATAATAATACCTGTTATTATATTTTATATCGTAGCATATGGCATTACGGTCAGAACGAACGTGTATGAGGAATTTATCAAAGGAGCAAAAGACGGATTCCATACGGTCATACAGATCATGCCGACATTGATCGGACTTATGGTGGCGGTAGGCGTACTGCGTGCATCCGGTTTTCTGGATTTTATCGGCAGCCTGTTCGCAGGCATCACACGGCAGTTCGGATTTTCCTCGGAACTGATTCCGCTGATTCTGGTCAAAATGTTCTCATCTTCCGCTGCAACAGGGCTCGTACTGGATATTTTTAAGAATCATGGCCCTGATTCCCTGCTTGGTATGACGACCTCTATTATGATGGGTTGTACGGAAACGGTTTTTTATACAATGTCTGTTTATTATATGGCAGCAAAAGTGACAAAAACACGTTACACGCTGACAGGAGCGATTCTCTCAACAATAACAGGAGTTATAGCCAGTATTGTGCTGGCGGGAATGATGTAGCAGTTTAGCTCTTTGTGGAGCGGCATATTTTATATTTTTTTTAGAATCAAACTATTTTGGTCTCAAAGTACATATGTTAAAATATTTTTGGAATCTAAAGGAAACCTGAGAAGACTCGATTCGCGTAACAGAAAAGAGTAGAGAGCGCAAGAGAAAGCAAGATGAACGATAAGATACAGGATACATGGCTGCTTATAGCTGTTGTTTTAGGAATATGCCTCTGCATAGGATTCATATTTCTGGTCAGGCTTCTTGTCAGGCAGTACAGAAGAAGCCGCCGGGCAGGCGTGATTGACGAAATGGAAGGGCATGATTTTGAATATTTCTGTGCGGAGCTTCTGGAAAAAAGAGGCTTTGTTGACGTAGAGGTAACACGCGGAAGCGGCGATTACGGAGTCGATATTCTGGCAGAGAAGGAGGGTGTTACTTATGCTGTCCAGTGCAAAAGATATTCGGCTCCTGTCGGCGTGGAGGCGGTTCAGCAGATTTATGCGGGAAGAGACTATTATGACAGAATGGTGGGAGCGGTCATAACGAACCAGTACTTTACGGCATCGGCGGTGGATGCGGCGAAACGACTGAAAATTTTGCTCTGGGACAGAGGTTATCTGGACAGTATGATAGAAGAGGGCGAAAAGAACTTCTAAAGACATTTCACCAGAGGGTGAAATGGCAAGAAGTTCTACGGCTCGCAGAGCGAGCCTTTTTCGCCCGAAAGAATGCCTTGAGGTGCAGGCATTCTTCCTGTAAAAAGTATAAGTAATCAGGAAAGGATACGGCATGGGCTCATTTGTGGAATTTCGGAATGTCGGTAAGACATACCACATGGGGGAAGTGGATATTGAGGCGTTAAGGAATGTAAATTTCGCGATTGAAAAAGGTGAATTTTGTGTTGTGGTCGGAGCCTCTGGGGCAGGTAAGACGACGATTTTGAATATTTTGGGCGGAATGGACAGCCTTTCTTCCGGACAGGCCCTGTTAGATGGGGAAGAGATTTCGGCCTATAATAAAAAGAAACTGACATCATATAGAAGATATGATATTGGTTTTGTGTTTCAGTTCTATAATCTGGTGCCGAATTTGACAGCGCTTGAAAATGTTGAACTGGCAGCACAAATTTGTAAGGAGCCGCTGGATGCAATGTCCGTTCTGGAAATGGTCGGTCTGAAAGACCGGGCAGGAAACTTTCCAGCACAGTTATCCGGCGGGGAGCAGCAGAGAGTGGCAATTGCCAGGGCGCTTGCCAAGAATCCAAAGCTTCTGTTATGCGATGAGCCAACGGGGGCGTTGGATTATAATACGGGTAAGGCGGTCTTGAAGCTGCTGCAGGATGCGTGCAGAAAGGAAGGCATGACGGTTGTAGTTATCACGCATAATCAGGCGCTGACGGCAATGGCGGACAGAATTATCACGGTGAAGAACGGAACGGTGGACAGAATGGAGATGAATGAGCACATTGTACCGGTGGAAGAGATTGAATGGTAGGATGTTTTTTTCGCAGGGAGTCGAATGAATGAGCAGCGGAATGATTAAGACGACAGTCAGGGAAATCAAAAAAAGCTTCGGGCGGTATATGGCAATTTTGTCGATCGTGATGCTGGGCGTCGGATTATTTGCAGGATTAAAGGCAACGACGCCGGCGATGATCGCGACGGAAAATACTTATCTGGCGGAACAGAATTTTTTTGATTTCAGACTGTTATCGACGGTCGGATTTGTAGAAGAAAATGTAGAGGAACTGGCAGCGCTGGATGAGATTGCCGATGTGGAAGGAACGATTTCGGTAGATGCGATCTGTGCTTTTGAAGAAGGGAACGAGTCGGTCTATAAGATTCATGCGGTTCCGGAGACGATCAACAGGGTCGTAGTGACTGCCGGAAGGATGCCGGAAAAAGCGGATGAATGCCTGCTGGATGCCGCTTTTTACGGAGAAGAAATGCTCGGTGCCCGGATTACGGTGACGGACAGCAATGATGAGGATACGCTGGAAATGTTCGGAAGCCGTACTTTCACGGCGGTGGGTATTGTGCGTTCGCCTTCTTATATCAATTTTGAACGGGGAACGACTTCTATCGGTACGGGCCGCATTTCTGCTTTTTTTTATGTGCCGAAAGAGGCTTTTGATTGTGATTATCTGACAGAAATCTATGTGACGACGGAGCAGAAGTACGATGTCTATACGGATGAATATCAGGAACTTATTGACTCTCTTCAGGACGGGATGGAGGAAAAAACGGAAGCGCTCGCGCAGCAGCGGTATGAAAAACTGATTGCCGAAGCGCAGGAAAAGATAGATGATGCCCAGACGGAACTGGACGATAAGAAAGCGGAAGCGGAGGAAGAGTTGAACGATGCCCTGCAGAAGATTGAGGATGGTGAGCAGGAACTGATCGACGGCGAGCAGGAAATTGCCGACGGTGAACAGAAGATTACAGACGGAACACAGGAAATTGCCGACCATGAACAGGAAATTCTGGACGGCGAGCAGGAAATCCTGGACGGTGAGCAGGAGATTCAGGATAAGGAGTTGGAAATTCAGGACGCGGAAACGGAACTCGCCACATATGAATGGGAAATTTTTGAAAATGAGATAAAGCTGGCAAACGGCAAGGAAGAACTGGCGCAGGCGAAAGAAACGCTGCAGGAAAAAGAAACGCTGCTGCTTGAGCAGGAAGCGGCAGTGCTCGCACAGGAGTCGGAGCTTGCCGGGCAGGAGACTGAACTTTCAACACAGTTCGATGCGCTCTCGACACAGGAGTCGGAACTGAGCGCGCAGAAGGACACCCTTTCGGCGCAGGATGCGGAACTCGCCGGGCAGGAAGCGGAATTGAACGCACAGAAAGAAGCGTTAAAAGGTTATCTGGAAGCTGGAGGAATTTCGCAGGAAGATTATGACGCACAAATGAGCCAGCTTGAAGCGGGCCTTGGCCAGATACAGGCAGGCAGGGCGGAATTGCAGGCGGGAATCGGTCAGATTGATGCCGGACTCGGAGAGATACAGGCCGGGAAGGCGCAGTTACAGGAAGGCCTCGCACAGATACAGGCAGGGCTTACCCAGATAGATGCCGGCAAAGCGGCGTTTCAGGAGGGCAAAGAGCAGATTGGCATTGCAAAGGATGAAATCGCCTATCAGGAAAAAGTGCTTCTGGAATCGGAAGAAGAACTGGCAGCGGCCAAAACGGAAGTGACGAGTGCCAGAACGGAACTGGAAGACGGTAAAGTACAGCTTGCAGATGCCAAGGCTGAACTGGAAGAGGGGAAGACAGAGTTAGAGAACGGGAAAGCGGACCTTGCTCAGGCGAAAACGGACCTTGCGGATGCCCAGACAGAGCTGGAGGAAGGCAGGGCGGACTTAGAGGACGGTAAGGTGGAACTTGCCGATGCCCGCACGGAGTATGAGGATGCGAAAGCTGAATTTGAAGAAGAGGTCGCGGATGCCCAGCAGAAAATAGACGATGCGCGGGAGGAACTTGCAGATATTGAAGCGCCGGATTCCTATGTACTGACCCGGAATACCAATATCGGATACGCCTGTTATGAAAGCGACTCCAATATCGTTGCGGCGATAGCCAATGTGTTCCCGATCTTCTTTTTCCTGGTAGCGGCGCTGATCTGTATGACGACGATGAACAGAATGGTAGAGGAACAGAGGACGCAGATTGGGATTTTAAAGGCACTTGGTTATGGGAATGCCGCTATCATGGGAAAGTTTCTGTTCTATGCCGGTTCTGCGGCGGCGCTTGGAGCGGTGATTGGTTTTGCGGGCGGTACATGGCTGTTTCCGAGAGTCATATGGATTGGTTACGGCATTATGTACAGCATGGGAGAAATCGAATACTATTTTGATATCTGGGTGGCTGTCCTGTCCTTGGCGGCGGCGCTTCTCTGTTCCATGGGGGCAGCGTATTTTTCCTGCCGGTACGAACTGTACAGCGTTCCGGCAAATCTGATCAGGCCGAAAGCGCCCAAGAGCGGCAAACGTATTTTTCTGGAAAAGGTGTCCTTTATCTGGAGCAGAATGAAGTTTCTGCACAAGGTTTCCGTGCGGAACCTGTTTCGATATAAAAAAAGGTTCTTTATGATGATACTTGGTATCAGCGGCTGTACGGCGCTGCTCGTTACGGGCTATGGCGTAAAAGATTCCGTGACAAATATTGCGGATATGCAGTATGATGAGATTCAGATATTCGATATCGGCATCACTTTTTCGGAAGGTGTGCAGGGAGCGGATATCGATGCGATGGCAGAACAGCTTAATGGAAAGCTGGAACAGACAGCCTGCCATTATGAAGAGAGCGTTGATCTGGATTTCGGCGGAAGGACAAAATCGGTCAATCTGATGATTCCGGAAGATGTGGAAGAAATCAGTACGTTTTTAAATCTCCATACGCAGAGCGGAGAGCCGATTCCGTATCCGACGGCGGGAGAGGCGATCTTGACAGCGAAGATGGCGGAAAATATGGGAATCAAAGTGGGAGATAAGGTGACGCTGCGTGACAGCGATATGAACATGCTCACGGTGACGATATCCGCTCTTTGTGAAAATTTTGTCTATAATTATATCTATGTGAATAAAGAAACTTATGCGGAACAGCTCGGTATGGAGCCGGAATATAAGAGCGCTTATACTATCGTGTCGGAAGGCGTAGATATTCACGAAGCGGCCGCAGCGATTTCCGACAGAAACAATGTACTTGCCGTTTCTGTGACGCAGGATATGCGGGACAGGATTGGCTCGATGATGGAAAGCATGAATTATATTGTTGCGCTGATCATTATCTGCGCCGGAAGCCTTGCTTTTATCGTGCTCTATAATCTGACCAATATTAATATTACGGAGCGGATCCGGGAAATTGCGACAATTAAGGTACTCGGTTTTTATGCGAAGGAAACGGCGGACTATGTTTTCCGGGAAAATCTGGTGCTGACGGGTATGGGAGCCATCGTCGGCCTTGGACTTGGAAAGTGGCTGCACTGGTTCGTTATGTATAATATCAATATCGACATGGTGTCTTTTAAGACACTGATCGAGCCGGTCAGCTATTTATGGAGTTTCGTGCTCACGTTTGTTTTTGCGATGTTTGTCAACGGGCTGATGTTCTTTAAGCTGGAGAAGATCAATATGGCGGAATCTTTGAAGTCGATCGAATAAAAGTGTGAGAAGAACTTCTAAAGACTCGCACCAGTGGGTGCTTCGTCAAGAAGTTCTACGGCTCGCAAAGCGAGCCTTTCTCACACTGGAGAATGTCTCTGCGAGTCATTCTCCATGAGCTGTTTGTGCCGCCGCAGGCGGCATGACGGGAAGCGTAAGAAGAACTTCTAACACTCGCGGCAGAGGGGGATAAAAATGGATATAAATGATGCCTTGAATGATGTGCTGGTCAAAACATTCAGGAATATTAATGAAATAGAAGAAAGGGCAGTTCGTACGGGAGAATATAAAGACCTTACGACGAATGATATCCATGTCATAGAAGCGATTGGCATGGGAGAAAAGAAGAATATGTCAACGGTCGCCAAAATGCTGCGGGTTACGACGGGAACACTGACCATTTCCATTAACAGTCTCGTGAAAAAGAATTATGTAGAGCGAGTCAGGAGCGAAGAGGACAGAAGAGTCGTACTCGTTTCTCTTACGGAGAAGGGAAAGCGGGCCTTTCTCCATCATCAGAAATTCCACGAGAAAATGGTCAATGCAATCGTGGAGCCGCTCTCGGAAGAGGAAAAACTGGTGTTGGAGAAGGCCTTACAGCGTATCAATCAATTCTTTTTTTCTAACAGGTAGGACCGTCCACTCAGGCGGGTGGTCTCCAGCAGACGGGAGAGCGTCCTGAAATCCGCAGGGCCGTTTTCAAGCAGGAATCGGTGAAAACGATACAAGGTAAATGCGCTCTCTCCGGAACTCTCTGTCCAGACGGTTTCGGCCTGTTCTTTCAGCGCTTCAATTTCCAGATAGCCCAGATAGTATTTCAGATAATTACAGGGTTCTTCGATGATGTATTCGTAAACGGCACGCATAGTCTCATCCTCCGAAATGCCGATGGCGGAGAGGATTTCGCAGACTCTTTCGTACGGTGCGCCTTCATAGTGGATGATAATGTCCAGTATGGAATAAAGACATAGCTGGACCTGGCGGTTCAGTTTTTCCGCCAGATAAAGAGCTTCCGTTTCGGGATGCACATCTTTGGTCAGCCGGATAGCATAATCATAGGACAGGAGCTCCGTATAGGTCGCCCATCCTTCTATATAACCGCCGTAAGACAGAATGCTCCGCAGAGGGCTGGCATCGATGGAACGTAAATAGGAACCGCTGTATACGGTCTGATAAAGATGTCCAGGGTATCCTTCGTGTGCGAGCGTGGTAAAAAGAGAAAGCCCTTCGGCGGTATCTAACCGATTAATGTATATCGTATTTTCCGTCATGTCATCGATGGGCGGCACCATGTAGAAAGCGGGCGCGGAGTATGGTTCCAGCGCTTCGTCAACATATTTGACGGTACAGCCGGTCTGCTGCGGGATGGCCGGAAAATCTTCCGCTATTATTTGCTGCAGTCCGGCGAGTATCTTTTCGGGAGAGACAGCCGGAAAAGTACTGTTCACGGAAGGAAGCGAATCGCTCAGCGCCGGATATTCCCGTAAAAGTGTGATAAGAGAAACATAATTTTTTTCAAAATCATTGGAAAGCATTTTTTTAATTTCGGGAACAGTGCGGTAGGAGCCGGTTGACAGACGAAGACAGGCCTGGTAATATTCTCTGCCGTTCTCATAACAGGCAAGTCCCTGCGTATTCGTTCCACTGCCTTTTAGCAGAGTCAGTTCATCGGCGAGCCTGTCATAGGCAGGGGCAACGACAGTCGTGAGCAGACGCTTGTTCTCTGCCTGCCACTGTTCGGCTTCCGATGCTTCAATAAGACCCTGCTCGACGAGTTTTGTAAGCCGCTGTGTGAAGGTGGTTTCCAGAAAGTGGCTTTCGGCTTCCAGGGCCTGTCTGTTCATCAGCGTGTCGCACTGTTCGATTACCTTATCGGCGGAAGCGTCGGACATAAAAAGTCCGTATTGCGCTTTTTCCCGTTCATAGAGCGCGATACCCTCCAGATAAGCCGGAATCTGGGAAAGGATGGAAAGATAATTTTCGATATCCTCTGCGGAAGATAACCGGTATTCGGCAAGCAGCACCGGAAGAGAGGACTGCACACCTGAGGAAGGTGAAAGCGGCTCTTCATAATAAAGATAGGAAGAGCAGTTCTCGGCGGCAGTCAGATAAGTGGAGAGCAATATGTAAGTGTACTGGTTCGCAGCGGACATGTTTTCTGGATGAAATTTCCGCAGAGCGGCCAGAACGGCTCTGATTTTTTCCAGTTCTTCGGATGCCTGACCGGCATGGTATACCGGAAGGGTGAGCGTGCTTTCGTCGATTTCGTATGCGGCAGGATCAGAAAGGGTATAGTGGAAATTGACGGGGTTGGAGCATAACTCCGTCAGGAAAAATTTTTCGGCAAATTTTTCAAACCGGGCATCTTCGTGGAACCGGCTGTAAAGAAAGAGCGTGAATAAGATAAAGAGGAACAATAATAGAATCGCCCCTGCCCATTGTTTGGGAGAAAGCTTTTTTTTCAAAAAAATACCCCGCTTCTGACGGTTTTGATTAAGTATATGTGCAGAAGCGGGGCATCATTCATGGAATATCTTTTGTTACAGGTTTAAAAAACAATCTGGTCTCGTCCGTTTTCCTTGCCCATATACAGTTTCTCGTCCGCTTCCTTGATGATCGTATCAATGTCGGAACTGAAATCATATTCGGCCAGACCGAAGGTCATCGTGATGAAAAAGGTCTGCTCTTTGGCCTTGAATTTGAGGGACTTGATATTATTTCTGAGGGATTCCAGTTTTGCATAGGCCTCGTCGCCGTTGTAGCCGGAAAAGACGAGCAGAAATTCCTCGCCGCCCCATCTGGCGGCCAGAATATTTTTTTCCAATGTTGTCGTCATGATATCGGCAAGATTCTGCAGAACGATATCGCCTACGTCATGCCCATAGTTGTCGTTGACTTTTTTGAAAAAATCAATGTCGCAGATGCAAATGCTTGTAAAATTATGATTGGAAGGCGTCAGGAGTTCTTCCAGATACTGCATCGCCTTCCGGCGGTTATATAACCCGGTCAGTGCATCCGTATTGGCCTGATCCTGCAGCTGGTTATTGTAATCGATCAGCTTGCCTTCCAGCGCCTGCGAGTCTTTGCTGAATACATAGGCGATCACGGAAATACACCAGAAGATCATGAGCGTGTTGATGATCTGCAGAGAATTGGTCATTATTGGCGTAAGGATAACAGCCGGCTCCCGGCTATGGCACAGAAAGAACAGATAAATGCGGAAACAGCAGAGCACGGCGGCGGTAAAGGCTTTGAAGGTATATTGTGAATAGCCGGAAAAAAAGCTGAGGATGAGCATGACAAGAATGAAATGCTGTACGCCGACATCCCAGCCGAAATAGACAATATTAACGACGATCCATGCCGACATACACAAAGCCAGCGTGTATACGACACTGGTCGTGTGAACGTGATAGGACATACAAAAAATAGCCAGAAAGATCAGAAAAGAAACAAGTAAAATTGCAATTCCAATATTGTTTAGAATACTGACATAGATTATACTGTTTATGATAATATAAAAGAGCATGGAAAGAACCAGGATTCTGATAACGACGATCAGTTTGGGAGATTCGTTCTGCTCGCTGGTATCTTTATTAATATAGCCGATTGCTTTTTGGAGCCAGGAAGAATTCATTTCGGTAGTATACCTTTCTTATGTTAAATAATTATGTTTAATAATTAAAGTACGGAGTGAAAGATTAATTGCTTTAATAGTACAACGTTTTTCGTGAAAGCGCAATAAGGAAGAGTGATCTATGAATAAATCGAAGAATAAATATTCGCTGAAAAATAAGCTGATGATCATCATTTTAGGAACGGTGCTGCCCTTTGTATGTATTACGATTTATCTGATTTTTTCTCTTCGGAATTACAGCTATGCTTATGATGAGATCGTCAGCAATATGACGATTGCCAACAGCTATAATCTGAACTTTAAGGAAGAGATGGACGAGAGCCTCTATAAACTGGTGGTGGGTGCCGTGACTTTTGAGAATATCAGCAGCGATGAGACATTGGAGGACCCTTATCAGGTCATCGAGGAACTGCGGGAAGATTTCGGCGTCCTGATGCGGATCACGACAGATAAGGAGAGCAAATCATGGCTGCAGCGGCTGCTGCGCAATATCGATACGTTGGAAGACAGGGTAGATGATATTAAACTCAATCTGGAAGAAGGCGGTCATTATGATGAAAATATTGAAATGCTGGACAACAATATTTATATTCTGACGGAGCTGATCCAGGATGATATTCAGTATTATATCTATTATCAGACCAAGAGCATTGAAAATTTAAAGGTGCAGTTGAACGATCAGGTACAGAAATTCATTGTGCTGTGGACGGCGCTGCTCCTCTGCCTGATCGTCTGTATCCTGCTTTTATCTTCCTTTATTGCCAATGGCATCACAAGGCCGATCAGGGAACTCTGTGGTGTGACAAGGCAGATTTCGGCGGGGGATTTTTCGGCGAGAGCAGGCGTTGAGACAAGGGATGAAGTGGCGCAGCTGGCCGACAGCGTGAATGAAATGTCAAAACACCTGGAGGTCATGGTGAGTCAGATCAAAGAGGATGAACGGAAGATGCGTTATGCGGAGCTGCGCCTGCTGCAGGAACAGATCAATCCTCATTTTCTATATAATACGCTGGATACGATCATTTGGCTGATAGAGGGGAATCTATCGGAGCAGGCGGTCGATATGGTCGTGTCGTTATCGGATTTTTTCCGCCTGGTATTGAGCCACGGCAAGGAATTTATTACGATTAAAGACGAGGAACTTCATATCCGCAGTTATCTGGAAATCCAACAGGTGCGTTATCATGATATTCTCGATTATGAGATTTCCATTGAGCCGGCGCTTTATCCATACAGGATTTTGAAGCTGACGCTGCAGCCCCTGGTGGAAAATGCGCTGTATCATGGAATTAAATATAAAAGGGCGATGGGAAAGATTACGATCAGCGGTTCCATGATACAGGAGGGACAGGAAAAAAAGATTTGTCTGTGCGTAAAGGACAATGGCGTGGGTATGGAGGAAGAGGAATTAAAGCGGCTTCAGAAAGAAATCACACGTCCCTGTCAAGAAACGGAATCCGGTTTTGGGCTGGCGAATGTGAACGAAAGGCTTCGGATGAACTTTGGAATGGCATACGGGCTGACGATTTTATCCCAAAAAGGCATGGGAACGGAAGTGCGGGTCATGATACCGGCACAGCGTATGGAGGATTCCCCGGAAGGAGATACCTATGAGACATCCGTATAGAAAGAAGCATGATCTTAAATATGAAAGGCTGTTCTGCGCCGTTCTGCTCTGGGCGCTGCTTCTGGTAACGATGGCCGGCTGCGGTTCTTTTCAGGATGTCGTGCCGGAAGCAAATCATTTGGAGACGGTACCCGGTGAAGAAGAAAATCTGATCGTTGTCGGCTTTTCCCAGCTCGGCAGTGAATCGGTCTGGCGGACTGCCAACTCGGAGTCCATTCAGGGAGCGCTGACGAGAGAGAACGGTTTTTTTCTGGAATTTAATAATGCCCGGCAGAAACAGGAAAATCAGATTAAAGCGATTCGGGGATTTATTTCGCAGCGGGTGGACTATATCCTGTTCTCGCCAGCCACGGAGAGCGGATGGGAAACTGTTCTGCAGGAAGCGAAGGAAGCAGGGATTCCGGTGATTCTGGTAGACAGAAAGGCTTCCCTTGAGGACGATTCGCTTTATACGGCATGGGTGGGTTCCGATATGGTCAGCGAGGGAGAAAAGGCGGGTATCTGGCTGGAAGATTATCTGAAAGAGGAAGGCCGGGAAGAAGAGGAGATCAACATTGTCGTCTTACAGGGAACGGTCGGTTCATCGGCCCAGCTTGAACGTACGAAAGGATTTCAAAACATTGCCAGAGAGCATCCGAACTGGCATATTCTGAAACAGGAGCCGGCAGATTTTACGACGGCAAAAGGAAAAGAAGTCATGGAGGCGTTTCTCATGACCTATTCGGATATCGATGTGGTCATTTCCCAGAATGATGATATGACGTTCGGGGCCCTGCAGGCGATGGAGGAAGAGGGCATCACAACAGGGGTGGACGGAGAGGTCATTCTGATTTCCTTTGACGCGGTCCGTGAGGCATTGGAACTTGTGTCGCAGGGAGTTATCAATGTGGATATCGAATGCAATCCGGAGCAGGGAGCGTATATTCTCGAGATTCTCCGAAAGCTGGAGAACGGGGAAACGGTAGATAAAGAAAACATCGTGGAAGAAAAAGTGTTCACAAAGGAAAACGTAGATGAATATCTGGAGACGAGAACCTATTGAATTAGTGTCTGTTAGAGCGGATAAGAGGTGTAAAAATGGCGTTAAAAGTTTTTTTGGTGGAAGATGAGAGTGTCGTCAGGGAAGGATTGCGTGACAATATTCCGTGGCAGCAGTTCGGTTATCAATTCGTCGGGGAAGCGGGCGACGGGGAAATGGCTCTGCCTTTAATCAGAAAGACCCGGCCGGATGTGCTGATCACGGATATCAAGATGCCTTTTATGGACGGCCTGACGCTCAGCCATATTGTCGGACAGGAATTTCCGGAGATGAAGATCATCATCATCAGCGGGTATGATGATTTTGAGTATGCAAGGCAGGCCATCAGAGAAGGGGTGGAGCAGTATCTGCTCAAACCGATTACAAGGCGCACTCTGCAGAAGGCGTTGACGGAAGTAAAGGAAAAAATCGAGTCGGAGCAGGAACAGAAAAATTATCTCCATAAATATCAGGATGATATGCACGAATATGAGCAGTTCTTTCTGCGGACTTTTTTCGAAAAAGTGTTTGCAGGAAAGTTATCTGTTCAGGAGATTTATGAGGAAGCGCAGAAACATTCTCTGGATATTAACGCGCCTTTTTATAACCTTGTCCTGATCGATGTGCAGGAAAAGGCGAATAAGCAGCAGGCGGGGGAAGCCTGTCAGAAATGTTATGAGGAACTGATGCGCTTTCTTATGCGTTTTTCCAGTTATTATCTGGTGTTCCGATGGAATATCAATATTTATGGCATTATGATAAAAGGGGAGAAAGAGAACATTGCGGAACGGACGGATAAATGTCTGGAAGGCATAGAACAGATTTGTGTGCAGTATGAGGAAGAAACCAACTGGTATGCGGCAGCCGGCAGTCCGATTGAACGGTTCAGCCAGCTTTCCGAATGTTACCGGAAACTGAATCATATTTTTAATTATCGCTTCTTCGAGCCGTCGAAGCATATCCTGTCCGAAAAGCAGGCGGAGGGATTGCCCCCGGAGGTAGGAGAAGGCGCGCTGGAAGTTGTCGATATGAATAAGACCAATCCGGAGCTGATCAAAAGCTTTCTTGCAAAAGGGCAGAAAGATGAGGCAGGAGAGTTTGTCAGCAATTTTCTGCTGGGAATGAATCAGGCCTTGAAATCCAGGATTTTCTGGGACTATACGCTGTTGAATGTGCGTTTCGCGGTGCTTTCCTATATGGAGGAAATCGGGGTGACTCAGCAGGAGTTTCTGCAGAGTGTCCGTTCGGAAGATGTTCAGAAGATGGAAATCGGTCTGGAAAATATGCGGCATTATATAGAAGAAATGCTGTCACAGGCAATCGCATTCCGCGACCGGGAGAATAAGAGCCAGAGCAAAAAAGCGTTAAAGAAATCGTTGGAGTACATCGAAGAAAATTATATGAGGGAGAGTCTGTCCCTCAATGAAATTGCGGCGGCGCAGGAGGTGAGTCCCAATTATTTCAGCGCCATGTTCAGTCAGGAAATGCAGATGACTTTTGTGGAATATGTGACGCAGAAGCGTATGGAGAAAGCCAAAAGCCTGCTGCGGGAGACGGAAATGCGTTCTAATGAGATCGCGTTGGCGGTCGGTTATAAAAATCCGCATTATTTCAGCTTTGTCTTTAAGAAAACACAGGGCTGTACACCTAGGGAATACCGTGCAGTGAGTGAACTTGAAAGCGCAGGGGCACGGGACTAGCCCATCCAGAAGGATACGCTGCTGCGTTCGATGAGGCTCCAGGGAAGCTGCATTGATACGGCATTCTGTCCCTGCATTTTTTTCATCAGAAGAGAGACAGCAGCGGTGGCCATTTCATGCGGCTTATGGGAAAGGGAGGTCAGGCCGGGCACTGAAAGTTCACTCAGGTAGCTGTTGTCGAAACTCGCGATGCTGATATCTTCGGGAACATGGAGTCCCGCATAGGAAAGTTCTTTGATCAGCCAGTAGGCGATTTCGTCATTATGGCAGATAACGGCGGAACAGGAACTCAGATTTCGTTTTATAAAGTCCGAAAGAAATCTGGTATCCTGTTTTTTTTCGAGGCGCACGAGCTGCTCGGTCGTGAACCATGCGACCGTGTCTTCATCGATGGGAAGTCCGGATTCCAGCATGGCGCGCGTGAAGCCGAGATGGCGCTCCTGCCCCTGAATCGTGTCGAGTTGGAAGATGCCGGCAATCTGTCTGTGCCGGCGCTCCATCAGGAACCGCCCGAGTGCGAAGCCGCCGGAATAATTATCGTCTTTTACATAGGAACAGGGCGGAAGATTGGAATAATAGCCGTGAAAAAATACAATATTTGTGCCCTGCGCGGAAAGTTTCTCATATAAATCGAAGTTCGGTGACGGAAGGCCGGAACGGGAAGGTTCCGCAATCAGTCCGCGAAGGGGCGTTTCGGTAAGTGATTGTAAAATGGTGCGTTCTATATCGGTCCGGTTGTGTGTGATGAAAACAGAGACAGAATATCCCTCTTTAGACAGGAAAGTTTCCAGATCGCCGAGCAGCGCGGGAAAAATGTATTCCGTATCGGAAGAAAGCAGGATGGCTACATGATTTTTGGACTTTTCCGGGAGAAGGCCGGTCGCATAAGAACCGCTTCCCTGTTTTCTGGCGATCAGCCCTTCCTGCGATAAAAGCTGGAGCGCCTGACGAACGGTCTGGCGGCTGACCTGGAATTGGGTGCACAATTCTTTTTCTGTCGGCAGCTTATAGAATCCCTGCCGGATGTCTTTTTCCAGTCTTTTCTTTAAGATTTCGGCGAGCTGCCTGTATTTTGATTCCATCGGTATGCCTGATTCCTTTCCTGGGATATTGCGCTTGTGTCCGTCAACTTTTTCCTGTAAAAGATTTCTATTATAAAAATATCATAATTTTTCTCCAAGATTAAGAG
>CAMWXB010000047.1 GCA_947178125.1 uncultured Lachnospiraceae bacterium
TGCCTTTTGAACTTAGTACCGCTGCGATTTTTCGCAGAGCGAAAGCGTGCCTCCAAGGGAACCATACGCTGCCCGGTCAGGAGACAGAACTGTTACTTTGCAAACCCCTCTTCAAAAAAGTCTTGACTTAAACCATAGTTCAAGTAATATGCTTGTTGCTGGACGCCAGGCCTGCGTGACGCTGGATGACAGACCTGCGTGACGCTGGGCGACAGACCTGCGTCTATTATAAAACAAGCGCGGAGGTAAAAGCAAATGAGACAGACACGATATGAAAAAGGCAAAGAACAGCTGAAACAGATTGACGGAGCAGGCGGTGAAAATGTCATCCGCTCGCTGGAAGATATTGCGCCGGACCTTGGCAGATACATTATTGAATTTGCTTTCGGGGATATCTATCCGAGAACAGGGCTGACCCTGCTGGAAAAGGAAATGATAACGATAACCAGCTTATTGACTTCGGGCGGATGCGGGCCGCAGTTAGAAGTACATATAAACGGTGCCCTCAATGTCGGCATTTCTCCGGAAAAGATCATTGAAACCTTTATACAGTGCATTCCCTATGTCGGCTTTCCGAGGGTACTGAACGCTGTGTTTACAGCAAAGAAGGTTTTTGGTGAAAGGCAGATTGTACCGCGCGTGGATTCATAAGAACTGGGGCTGGCCGAAGCCAGCCCCAGGAAACTCATCCATTTGAGAAATAAAATAATCATTTTTATACCCATTTGTCTGCTTCAGCAGACACTCAAATCAATAGTTGAAAGCGCTTTTCTTTCAACCTTATCTAACTCACATACCCCATCGCCCTCTTAACGATGAGCACTTTTTCATTTCCACACAACTTCTTTAATAATTCAAACGCAACGTCCGGCGCCGTTTCCGGGCCATAGGAAGTAATGACATTGTCGTCTACTACAATACGTTCATTTACAACATTCACACCGAACCCGGCCAGCTGTTTCTGTCTATGCGCGCCATTTAGATGATACGTTGTAGCCTTTCTGCCTTTCAGTACACCGCTTTTCCCGATCGGCAGAGCGGCAACGCAAACAGCGGCAATCGGTTTTTTCTGCTCATCAAATGCTTTTATCAAATCCAGAAACCTTCTATCATACGCCTCTTCATAAAAGCCAAATTCTTCAAAGCCGCCCGGAATGGCTAAGGCATCATAATCATCGACCACAATTTCATCCATTGTTTTATCCATCAGAACGGGAACATCAAATGTACTGTTTACGGTTTTCGTAAATCCGCAGGTCTCAACGTATACAGGACAGTGATAATCATTTCTGGCCCAGCCCATTACATCGACAAAAGCGCTGAACTCAATTGTTTCAAATCCTTTTGCACAAAATACCAATACTTTCATTTTGAAACGCTCTCCCCTCTGCTCCTTCAGTTCTTCTTCCGCACACTGCTCCGTTCAATCAGACACCCATTGACCGTATTCACTTTTGTATTGACCGCAGCATTCTCAATCCGCTTGACCAGACATTCCAATGCAACCTTTGTCATTTCGGCCATATCAACAGAATAGGTCGTAATCTCTGAATCCCCAAATTCAGCATACAGATAATCATCGTAACCGACCACCGAAATGTCTTCCGGCACCTGATAGCCTTTTTCCGCAAGCTGTCTGATCAGGGCATAGGCGGTCACGTCATTGTTGCAGACAAAGGCTTCCGGCATATTATCTTCCGGAAAAGAAAAGGTATAATTCAGCCCCATCAGGCCGTCCCCATAACCTCTGTCCTTAATGATCCACTCCGGCCTCTGCTCCAGCCCATGCTCCATCAGCGCCTTGCAGTATCCGAAATACCGGTCGGTGATGCTCTCCGTATACATCAGCGTTCCCACATAGGCAATGCGCGTATGACCGTTCTGAATCAGGTATTCCGTCATCCGGTACATTCCGTAAAAACCGGCCGAGATAACGGAATCCACGATTTCCTCATCGTCATAAAAATCCAGAAAGACCATCGGTATCTTCCTGTTTTGATAAAGCATTTTCAGGTAATCCCGTTTCGGTTTTCCAATAACAATAATGCCGTCTACCCGTTCTTCCTCTAACAGCTTGGGGCCGACGCGCGCATCTTCATCAAAGCCTGCAATGACTTCCAGCATGGTAAAGCAGTTCTCCCTGACCGCCCGCGTCGCCAGTTCCTGATACATTTTCCAGTAAAAAGAAGCGAATCTCGCAAAATATTTTTCAAAGGTGATAACGCCGACCGTATAGGACTTTGCTTTTTCCTGCCGCACGGAATGGACCGGCGTATAGCCCATTTCATCCGCCAGCCCTTTGATTCTGGCCCGCATTTCCTCACTGACGCCCTTTTGTCCGGACAGCGCTTTCGATACAGTGACAACGCTGACGCCCACCCGCTCCGCGATATCCGCAAGCCTTACTGTTTTAGTCATCTCAATTCCCCCGTACTTTCCTTTATGAGATGTATCAGTCTCGCCTGAAAATCCCCCTGGAACCCCGGTATCAAAAGACCGGCTTTCATCAGGGTATCGCCGCTGTATACTTTCGGCTGAATCTCTTTGTCGTTCACAAAACGCACCTCATAGCGTTCATCTTCCGCAAGCCCTTTTAACAAAAGGCGTCTGGATTTGAAATTCGCGCGGCAGAGTACCTGCACGAAAGTCACGAGGGATTCTTCTTTGTTTTCGCTGACTACCTGCCAGCAGTCGAACTTGTGATTCTGCGAATAAGAAGCGATGCGGTAATAATCCCCTTCCCGGATCAAATCGTTATATTGATGATACAGCGCGACCTGCTCCGGTATCATGTTCCGGTCCTCTTCCGGTATCCGCGTCACATCCAGTTCATAGCCGAAAGTGCCCGCCAACGCAACGATTCCCCTCGTCTCAAAAGGCGTGACCCGCCCCACCACATGATTCGGGCAGTCGGACACATGCGCTCCCATCGTAGAGAGCGGATAAAGCAGCGCGGTGCCTTCCTGTATCTCCAACCGTTCGATGGCATCGGCATCGTCGGAACACCAGATCTGCGGACTGTAATAGAGCATACCCGGGTCAAAGCGCGCACCGCCGCCGGAGCAGTTCTCCAGAAGCAGATGCGGGAACTCTTTTACCAGACGGCCCTGCATCTCATAGACTGCAAGCATATACCGATGACAGATTTCGCCCTGTCTGTCAGCGGGCAGCGCAATGCTTCCGATATCCGCTAGCGGGCGGTTCATGTCCCATTTCACATATTCGATGTTCGCGCTGCGCAGGACGGCAGCTACCATCTCGTAAACATAATCCACGACCTCTTTTCTGGACAGGTCCAGCACGAACTGTTGTCTGGCCTGCGCCGCCGGTCTGCCGGGAATCGCGAGCGCCCAGTCCGGATGCGCTCTGTAAAGGTCGGAATCCGGCGAAATCATTTCCGGTTCGAACCAGATACCGAATTTCATACCCAGCTTGTTGACCTCATCCACCAGATATTTCAGGCCGCCCTTTAATTTTTCTTCATTTACCTGCCAGTCGCCGAGGGCACAGTCGTCGTTGTTCCTTTTTCCAAACCAGCCATCGTCCATGACAAGCATTTCGATGCCCAGTTTAGATGCCTCTTTTGCAATCGAAAGAAGTTTCTCCGTATCGAAATCAAAATAAGTCGCTTCCCAGTTGTTTATCAGGATTGGCCGCTTTTTGTTCCTGTACTCTCCGCGGATCAAATGCTTTCTGTAAAGCGTATGGAACGCATTCGTCATGGCATCCAGACCTTTATCGGTATAGAGCATAACCGCTTCCGGCGCCTGAAAACTCTCACCGGCCTCTAACTTCCAGCAGAAATTTTCGGGATGAATGCCCATGGACATCCGCACCTGATCGAACTGCGTCACCTCCGCCTGTGCGCGGAAATTTCCAGAATAAACGAAGTTCATTGCATAAACCTCTCCGCTCTCCTGGGTCGTGTTCTTTCCCACGAGCGCAAGAAACGGATGGTCCTGATGGCTGGACTCACCCCGGATAGAACTCACGTTCTGGATGCCATAACCGAGCGTCTTACGCTGGATATGACGTTCTCTTGCCCAGCTTCCATGCAGGGTGATCATATCAAAATCACGGTTATCCATATCGAGACACGCAGAAAAAACCTTCGTCAGATAAAAGTGCTCCTGTCCGATATTGGTCACTTTCACGCTCCTTGTCATCGCATCCGTATCCTGAAAAACCGTATACAAAAGCTCGACCTGCATTCCTGCATACTTGTCCTCACAGAGAAGCTTTAACGTGGTACACTCTTTTTCCGTGCCAAATGTGGCAGGCAGGCCCGGAAGTTCCGGTTTTCCTTCCAGAATCTCATGAGATACATAGGAAAGCATGGCGCCCGTATGACCGCCCGCAGTCCGGATACCCAGGCAGCCCTCTCTGCAATCTCCTATACCGCCCGCAGGGTATTCAAAAGGAAAGCAGTCGTAAAAGGAACAGCGCTCCCTGTTATTTTTGCCCGGCACAAAGGGCGGTTCCTCTGTCCGCAGCAAATAGGAAGCATCCACATCCTTTAACCGCTTTCCGTAATAAATATGTCCGATAAAATTTTCTTCATCCACAATGCCGATCAGGTAGCTGGTGTTCGGCGTATCTAATTTAAAAATCCTTTCCTGCTCGTGATAGGTTATCATTTCACTGTTCTCCCTTCGATAAAATATGCCTCATGCTTTCAGAATAGCATACTTTATCCAGTTTTTAAACAGTTTTTAGCTAAAAATATATTTTTTTAATTTATTTAAGTTAATCGAACAATATCTCATCCACCGTCACGATTTGCTTTCCTGTATTTCTTTTAAAAATGCCCGGCCTTTCTCATTATAATAATTCATTTTTTCCTGTAATGTCATATCCTTTGTTAAATAATAATTGTACTCTCTTAGCTTATGAATATCCTCAATCGTAAAATCTGGACTTAAAACAGGTTTCTGCATGATCATTCCTCACTTCCTAACAAAACAGACGGACTTAGAATTTCAATCGTTCTATATCCTCTTAAATTTGTAATTGCCCTCACGCCACGAATTGTCTTAATATTTACAATATGCTTAAAATTCCATGAAATAATGCAATCACATTCATTAACAACTGCTGCGCCAATATGCTGACAATCATCAAAACTCTTTTGGGTAAGAATACCTATATCAATAATCTGCTGAGCAACCGATAAAGCATCTTTTGTAACATCCAGAACATGAAAATCAATCTGCTTCATATATTCCCTTAACTGACTTCGCTTCGGCTCTGGACAATCCGAAATTTCTTCTAATGTGACAGTTGACAAATACACATCATATTTCCCGGTTTTGAACATTTCCCATAATTTTCTTGTATCTGACATTTTCTCAGGTACGTCTTCCTGTAATAAATGGCTGACCACCGATGTGTCTAAATATACTTTCAGTTTCTCCATGTATGCCGTCGCTCCTTCCCTCTGACAGGTTTATACAAATATAATTCCTGTCAAAGTTTTTTATTATTATAACATGAAACCTTTTCCAAGTCATTTTGATTCCATAAAACAAAGAAAAATTTTAATCAAACAATATCTCATCCACCGTCACAAATTCATACCCCTGTTCCTGCAATTCGTCCACGACGCGGAGGGCCGCCGTCACCGTCGAAGCATAACTGTCGTGCATGAGAATAATCGCATTCTCCCTTGCCTTCGACAGTACCTTTCTTGTGACCCCGTCCGCATTGGTGGAGCACCAATCCAACGGATCTATCGTCCAGAGCACCGGAAACATATTCAATTCGGCTTCCAGAGATTTTTCCCATGTGCCATAGGGCGGGCGCACGAAAATGACTTCTTCACCCGTAATCCCGCTGATGATCTCGTTGGTCTTTATGAGTTCTTCTTTGAACTCATCCAGCGCGCCGGAACGAAGCTGCATATGGCTGTAGGTATGGTTGCCGATGAGATGTCCCTCATCCTTCATCCTTTCGATAATGTCCGGATAAAGTTCCGCATGCTCTCCTGTCACAAAAAAAGTAGCACAGACGTTACGCTCTTTTAATCCGTCTAAAAGCTGCTCCGTATAATAAGGATGGGGGCCGTCGTCAAATGTAAGAGCAATCTTGCGCGTCTCCGTTTCGTCCTGCCCTGTCAGAACCTTTTCCACGATAATGCTGCTCCCTGCCTTATTCTCCCGCGTCTCAACCCTGATTTTCTCCGTGCCGGCCTGCTTTCTTCCCAACCAATAAAAAAGCAGACTCACGATCAATATCATCAAAAAGAAAAAAAGCTTCTTTTTTTCCATATCAAGAATCTGCTCCCCGCCCGTATTCAATAATATATATGCCGATTCCGGTGCAACTATGCGCCGCCTGCTTTTATGATCATATTGTATCCCCTCACCATGAGCTCCGTCACGATAACCGATAGCAATGCAAGAAGCCAGCATTGATAACTCTGAAAACTCTCATAACCGTTTATTCCAAGCGCAATAAAATAAACCGTTACATGCAGGGCATAATATTTTGATATATGTCTGCTATAATATAAAAGCTGCCTTGCAATAGGATTCTTCGGTCCGCACGATTCTCCATCCCTTCCGCAGATTCTTTCGATGAAGAAAACGATGATGGCAAAGATTAATATGTGCGCCACACTTGCCGCCACATGCCAGAAGTCCGGCTGTGTATACGCATCGCCCAGCACGGTCCGCATTTCTGACAGGTCCGAACCATATTTTCCAAACAGCAGCACCCACCATCCGATGACGGCCGCAACAGCAGGAATAGCCAGTATCCTGTAGAATCTTGCTTTATCCTTAACATGCCGCAGAACTTTGCCAAAAGCGGCTCCATACAACACATAGGACAGAAAATAAAGCGGCGTAAAAGAAACAAAATCTGCCTCTCCGATCAGAAGCTTTATAACATATCCAAGCACCGGTACATTCACAGGTCTTCCATAAAGGAATGGCGCTGCTATACTGACCGCTGTACCAATCAGCACATATCCCACCATTTTCATATTCAGCTTTTTAAGCAATGCCAATACCAGATAGATGATTCCGGTAATAAAAAAGATATTGGTATATTGAATGTACATCTCCACCAAAAACCGAAAATTCTCCATCCCGGTCTCCGACAATTTGCCGCGGACGAATGGGTAAGGCAGAAACAACGCAGCTACATAAGCAAGATTGTTCAGATACTGATAGACCACCATGCGGATACCGCTCCTCACAAATTCCGCCGGCGCCGCATTTTTGCTGTAAACGGTTCCAATCCCCATAACAAAGATGAAAATAGCCGCACCGGACATCGTTGCGAACATATAAAGCCCCCGGGTAATGGAATCTTCCACGGACAGGGTCGCCTGAAACGCATGAATCAGGTATATGAACAGCATAAAAGCGCCCTTCAGGTAATCGAACTCCCGTTGTCTTCCGGTATTGATCTCTTCCTGCGAAAAAATGGTTCTCATCTTTACTCTCCATCTGTCTGTTTCCGGCATCTCAGGCTTCCCAATGATTCAGCCCGCTTATGCGGTACTGCCTGATCTTGTTTTTTATGTCTTCCGTTCTCTTCTTATTGATATCCTGCTTTTCGTAAAGATCGTCCAGCAGAAGGTTGATATTTTTCTGCATCAGCATATTGGTATGCACCATGTTCTGCATGATATCAATTGCGTTTCTTGGATTATTTCGGATGAACTCTTCCAGAGAATCCCTGGTAATACGCATCAGAAGCACATCGTCATAAGCGACCACCGTATAGATATTAGGCTGGTCGGAAAGCACATTGGTCTCACCGAAACACTTTGACTTGGAATAAATCCCAATCAGATGCTCTTCTTTTTCTCCATATCTTATGTAAACTGCCACGGAACCGGATATGATTTTGTACATTTCCTCATAAGTCCCACCCTCTTTCATGATAATATCGTCTGCATGAAATTTCAGCATTGCAGCATTTTCCATTTCCATTTTCATTCCGCTCCTTTCTACTGTCCTGCTATCTTGGAATCATCCGCTTTCTGTACTCGAAACAGATCATGGTAATGTCATCGAACTGCTCCGCACCGCCTACAAATGCGTCAATGTCTTCTTTCACGGCAGGAAGCAGTTCCGACGGCGGCAGCGCCGCATTTGCACAAAGTACTTTCCCAAGCCGCTCCATACCATATAATTCGTTATCCTTGTTGACAGCCTCCGTCACGCCGTCCGTATACTGGAAAAATTTATCCCCCTCTTCAAGCTGCATGGAGCCGCATTTGTACTGTATGCCCTCCATGCCTGCAAGGACAAATCCCGCCCGTATCTTATAGGGTTCAAATACACCACTCTTTCTGCAGATAAAGGGTATCTCATGGCCCGCATTTACGAACCGGAATTCCCCTGTCACAAGGTCCAGTACTCCCTCAAAAGCAGTAATGAACATCCCTTCACTGTTAGATTCGCACAAAAGGTCGTTTACCTCCGTGAACACATCGCCCAAATCCCTGCCTGGCTGAGTGTGGTCTTTGATCAGGGTCTTTCCGATGACCATGAACAGCGCCGCAGGAACGCCTTTGCCGGACACATCCGCCGCCACAACGGCGAGGTGGCGTTCATCCACCATAAAAAAGTCATAGAAGTCGCCGCCCACTTCCCTTGCAGGTTCCATGGCCGCAAACACGTCAAACTCCTCCCGCTCCGGAAAGGCCGGAAAAATACAGGGCAGCATGGACTGTTGGATATTGGTGGCCACGTTCAGTTCCGCCGCCGTTTTCATGGTCTTCACGCTCTGGTCGATGGAATAAAAGATCATCCAGAATTCCACCACAAAAATCAGGCACACCGTAATGTACAGCAGAAAAAACCATGGATTATCGGGATAAATCCCCACACCGTTCGTCACAAGATTAATACAATAAAATCCGACCACAGAAATGAACAGCGCCGGAAGGAACACCATCATCTTCCCTCCTACCGCCTCAACGGTGCGGTGTATGGTCTTTTTCAGAAAACGGGCATATAAAACCGAAAATACGGCATAAACCAAAATCTTTATCACAATAAAGAAAATCAGATTCGGCGTATCATAAGGGCTTTCTTTGATCAGTCCAAGGGCCGTGCCAAGAAGCGTGTCTGTGGTTCCGCAGAACAGAAAGGTACTCACATTGGCGATCAGGCAGGCCATCAGGGCAATGGAAAGTTTGGTAGACCAGCTGTCCCTGTACAAGAACTGCGACACGATGCACACAAGCGCGGAAAGCCCCAGGATTCCCACCGCGTCATTGTAGAGGTTGACGGAATAACTCACGAACGCCATGATATAGCCTGCGACAGCGCCGATGGTCCAGACAGCAGCCCTTACTGACCCTTTGTATTTCGGAGTCAGTGTAATCCCCGTCAACAGTCCGGCAAAAACCGATGCCATAAAAACCGCAAA
This sequence comes from uncultured Lachnospiraceae bacterium, assembly GCA_947178125.1. Taxonomy (GTDB): domain Bacteria; phylum Bacillota; class Clostridia; order Lachnospirales; family Lachnospiraceae; genus UBA3282. The sequence continues at coordinate 9,391 of CAMWXB010000047.1, forward strand.
GCTCCAAAGTGCAATTGATACCATTCAGATTCTCTCTCCTTATGATTTAAAATAAATCCATCCCGCCTAAGGCGGACAGATATTTGCTTAAATACGTTTCGGTAATGGTGCTCCAGCCCGACTTTAAATCCGCTAGATATCCGTTGGTAATTTCCTGTAACACCGGGATGTCCCGGCGGCCTTTAGACAGTTCGTTTGTCATAAGCCCCTGCAGCTGTTCCCGGCCTTCCGCCGTCTGCTTCCTCTCCTGCAGCAGTTCCAAAAATTTATCGTCAGGCAGCACCTCAACGGAATATCCCAGCTTTCCGGCCCCCTGGAACAAATCCGCAAATTTCAGTTCCATGGGCGGGTACACATGGAATACCGCTGTGTCCTCTTCCGTGGCCGTCAATACGACAATATTATGGGCCGTTTCATCCACCGGTGAAAAATTGACGCTTCCCTCATAGACAGATTCCGGTACCGCACCCATCTTAATATAGGATGAAAACCGGCGCGCGAAAGCGTTGGAATGGAGATTCATCTGGAACTCCCCGTCACAGATGCGCCCCTGTAAATTCCCGATGCGCATGATCTTCACCTTCAGTCCATCCTCTGCCGCCGCCCGCAGCAGTTCATACTCCGCCATATATTTAGAATAAATATACTGATTATGTATTTCCTGTCCGATATAAAAATCCGATTCGCCAAAGCTGTCCTTTTTTGCCTCTCCTGCGGTCATGCCTGCAACGCTGATCGTAGAAATCTGACAGAGCGCCGCCTGTTCCCTTTTGGCAAAACGTATCAGGTTCTTAACACCCTCCGTATTGATTTTTTCCAAATTGTCCCCATAGGAAAAATGGGATACATTGGCCGCGGAGTTGATAATGGTATCGATATGGACAGGACATTCCTGCACAAAAACGGCAGGGGTCGTGATATCGCCTTCCACTACCAGCCATTTATCGCCGTAACTTTCGGAGAAATCCTCCTCCGCATAATAGAACAGAGAAGATTTCACCCGTTTTAAAGCCGTAAGGGTCTTCTTAGGCCGTGAAAGGCAGACGATTTTGCTGCACAATTCAGGATTCCGAAGCAAATCCACGAAAATATGTACCCCAAGATACCCCGTCACTCCTGTCAGGAGCACATTTCCAAGGGGTTTACGTCTGACCTTCTCCTTTGTGTGACCGGCAAGATATTCGTTCAATCCACTATAATCCAGCGTTTTTATGTCAAATCCCGTATCCGCATCGCTGTCTGCTTTTTTATAAATCCGCTCCAGCAAAAGGGCCGGCGTAGGGAACTGGTATAAATCCCCAAATTCCAGCTGATTTGCCATAAGGCCCAGCTTTTCCTCAATTTTCAGTATGACTGTGACTGCATTTAAGGAATCGCCGCCCAGCTCAAAGAAATTATCGTTAAGACCGGCCTGCTCTATGGATAACGCCTCTTCAAAAGCGCTGCAGATCAGTTTTTCCCTCTCCGTCTCCGGTCTCTGGTAAACGCGGACATATTCCACCGGCTCCGCCGCAAGCGCTTTTAAGTCGGTCTTACCGTTTGGCGTCTGGGGCATGGCATCGAGTTCCTTTAACACATCCGGCACCATATAGGCGGTAAGTCTCGCTTTCATATGGGCCTTTAACGCATCCGCATCCACGGCTCCTTCCGACAATACCGTATAAAAACCAGCCAGACGGTCGGTCTTTTCAACCTTTCGAATCATACAACAGCACGCAGCTACGCCTGGAAATTCTCCCATAACATTTTCAATTTCCGAAAGCTCGATGCGCAGCCCCCGCAGTTTTACCTGCCTGTCATTCCTGCCGCAGTACATAAGCCTTCCTTCCTCTGAAAAATATCCAAGGTCGCCGGTCCGATACAGCCGGATGCCTCTCCATTCAATATATTTTGCTTCCGTTTCCTCCGGTCTGTCCTGATAGCCGATTCCCACACCGTTCCCGTATATACAGATTTCACCCACTGCTCCGAAAGGTACCGGTCTTTTCTCTCCATTTAAGAGGATGATGCCCATATTCGCAATCGGCGTGCCGATAGAAACCGCATCTCCTGCCTCGGTAATTGTTGCCCCGATAGTCGTCTCCGTAGGGCCATAACCGTTGTAAATCCGTATTTTGTAAGTATCCTCCAGCCGCTTCACAAGGCTTCCCGGCAGGACTTCCCCGGCCGCTAGAATAGCTTTCACACCGCCCAGTGCTTTCCGGAAAGCTTCATTTGCCAGATAAGCCGTTATCCGGGAAGGTGTACAATGCAGAATATCCGCTCCATGGCGCAGGATATGGTCCGCCAGTTCCCCTGCATCCGTCATGGATTTCTCATTGCCCAGTTCCACGAACAGGCCGTTCATCAGCGGCACAAAGATTTCAAACAGGGAAATATCAAAGCAGATAGAGCCAATGGCCACAATGCCGTGACAGTTTCCGGTGATATCCCGGTTAAACGGATTGTTATCCGGGTGCACAATGTTTGCAATGCCTCTGTGAGAAAGCATCACCCCTTTCGGGCGTCCCGTGGTGCCTGACGTATAAATCATATAGGCCAGGTCGTCCTGCCCGATTTCCGGTAAAAGCGCAGGCTCCGCTTCCTGGGATAAAAGCGTTTCGATTTCCATGTAATCATAATGTTCTGCCGTTTCTATGTCCCCGGATGAAATCAGACAGGCTGCCCCGCTGTTTTCCAGAATATAGGAAATCCTGTCCGCAGGATAAGCCGGGTCTACCGGAATAAAAGCCGCTCCTGCCTTTGATATGCCAAGGATTGCAGGAATCAGACGGTAATCCCGTTTTAACAGAAAGGCAATCCGGTCGCCGCTTTTTACCCCAAAACGCCTGAGCCCGCAGGCAATCCGGCTGCTCATCTCATCAAGCTGTCTGAAGGTAAAGGCATATTCTCCCGCATACAGAGCAGGAGCATCCTGATGCTTCAAGACCGCGCGCCGGAACAGAGACGGAATCGTAAAGCCTTTTTCTATGGGGAAAGATTTACCTTTCATCGATGTGATCTTCCCATACTCCGCTTCTCCCACTGTTTCTATGTCAGAAAGCCTCTTTGCGGTCTGCCCGGCCGTACCGGCAAAGTCCGAGGGCTTCCCTACAATTCCCGATATCCCCTGTGCCACGACCGCCAGAATGGCATCACAGAAATATCCGGCTTTTTCCTCTGTATAAACGTTTTCCCGATAATCCACCTGCAGGTCCAGACCATTCTTTTCATTGCGGAACAGGTTAAAGGTCAGATGATTCGACATCTCACCCGCCACACTGAACCGGACACTGCAGCGAAAATCCGCGCAAAAAGAAAAACGGTAAAAATTAAATACATATTCGGAAAGGGATTCCCCTATCCTGTTTTCATCGCGCAGAACGGAAAGAATCCGGTCAAATCCGCATTCCTTGTGGTCCGATGCCTCTTCTGATGCTCTTTTTACCTTCTGGCAGAGTTCTATAAAGGAATCCGTTCCTTCCACCTGTACCCTCACCGGAACAAGCAGTGTGTAACAGCCAAGCGTATCCATCTGCCCAAGTGTACGGTTCAGGCGGGGCATTAAGAATACTGCATCCTTTTTATCCGTGGCCCGGGCCAGATAAAGGGCATAAGCCGCCGCAAAAATATAAGGGATTGAAATATGCTCTCTCTCCCCAAATGCCTCTGCTTCCTTCATCAGATTTTCCGGTACGCTGACCCGGCAGCTTCCAAAGCGTTTCCCATCCGTTCCGTTTCCATCTGTTTTCTGGCGAAAGACCGCGCTTTCAAAATCCGCGCCGGCAAAATAAGACTGCCAGAATCCATCCTGCCCGCCTCTGTCATAAACGGCCTCGCTTTCGCCGCTGCCTCCATAAGAGACCGCCGGGGTCAATTTATTCTCCTGAAAAAATACTGACCGGACAATCTTTTTCCCGGCAAGCACATCTAAAATTTTCTGTGCAAACAGGCTCATGCCGTAACCGTCAATGAGCACATGATGAAAACGCACATACAGAAAGACGCCGCCTCCTGAAAGGGGAACGACTTCCGCCTGATACAAATACTGCTCCACAGGAAGCGGCTGTCTGTCCATGAGCGCCATATATTCCTCCGCCAGGTCAGCAGCCCGCTCTTTCCCGATACTGCATTCGGAAACCTTCTTTCCGCCCCGGGAAAATATCCACTCTCCTTCCCGGCGGCTGAGAGAGGCCGCAAAAATGTCCGCGCTGTCAAGCACGACATCCGCCGCCTCTTTTACCCTCTGCGGCATATGATCCGGCAGGTGAAGTTTCAACGAAATCGTATTTCGTGCACTGCCCGGGCAGACCTGTTCTGTCATGATGATCTGTTTCTGTGATAAATGAAGTCTGCTCATTTGTCCTTATGCCTTCTCAATAGTCAGGATATCCGCAAACCCGGTCACTTCAAATATCTCCATAATGGTATCGTTGACATGGGTCACACGCATACTTCCCTGTTTATTCATGATCTTCTGCGTTCCTAAAAGAACGCGCAGCCCGGCCGATGACAGGTAATCCAAAGCCGTCATATCAATGGTCAGTTCTCCCACCCCGTCAATGGAACCTTTGATGGCATTCTCAAGTTCCGGCGCAGTGTTGGTGTCCAACCGCCCTTCCAATGCAAGACATAAACTGTTTCCGTTTTGTGTTTTTGTAATTTTCATATTGATAACCATGCTCCTTTCTCCTGTCTGCTCCGGCAGACGCTTCCATTTTCTATATACTGATCACAAAATGATTTACTCCATCCGCATACTTATGCTCCATCTTTTTAGAGATTCCTTTTATCATCCTGCCGGACAGATCTTCTTCACTGCCAAAAGGATGAAAGGAAGGTCCGCTGTAAGAAAACCGCATCTGGACCAGTTCCTCGCGCTCGCTGTATTCCACATCCACGGAAATATCCATTTTCCCCGCTTCCCCTGCCGCAGGCAGCAGTTTCAGCATCAGCGCTTCCTCCACCGCAAGCTGCATGGTGTAAATCTGTCTCTGGGAAAGCTGCTGTTTCCGTCCGAACTCTTCAAGCTGCGTCATAAAGGCCGGGAAGTCAAAGCCGCGTGTAAGATTTTCCACATGGAGCACCTTGAGCTGCCGGATAAATATCCGGGTCCTCTCCCTCTTTGGATGTTCAAAAATCTGCTCCGGCGTGCCGTCCTCGTAGATTCCGCCCTCATCCATATAAAATATCCTCGTGGATACATCCCGGGCAAATTTCATTTCATGCGTCACGATCATCATAGTCATTCCCTGCCCGGCAAGCCCGCGGATGACCGACAGAACTTCCCCCACCATGGTAGGGTCAAGCGCAGAAGTCGGCTCGTCAAAGAGAATGATTTCCGGTTCCATGGCCACCGTTCGTGCAATCGCCGCACGCTGTTTCTGTCCTCCTGAAAGTTCATCCGGATAGGCAAGCGCTTTATCTGCAAGCCCTATTGTGCGCAGCAGTTCCATCCCTCTGTCATAGGCTTCCTGACGGCTTCTTAGAAGGAGATCGACCTGTCCCATCATGATATTTTCAATAATGGTCTTGTGGGCGAACAGGTTAAAAGACTGAAATACCATGCCCATCTTCCGTCTCACCAGATTCACCTTACATTTCTTATCCGTCGTTACCACGCCGCCTACCGTGATTTCGCCCTTTGTAGGCGTCTCCAGAAGATTGATACAGCGCAGCAGAGTTGATTTTCCGGTGCCTGAAGGACCGATAATGGAAATCACCTCACCCTTTTTGATTTCCACGCTGACATCCCGCAGCGGCGTTACACCCGGATATTCCTTGCACAGATGCCGGATAGATATCATGCTCGTGTCCCTGCTGCCTCCGGCACAAATGCCCCGCATCCCATCCTTATCCGCCGTCACATACACACCCCCTTTATGCTGCGTTTATTCCGCTTGGGCACCGCCTTCCTCTCCGCAAAGGACAGAGCCGCCGTCATGACATTGGCAACGGCAAAGTAAATCACCGCCGTCATGATCAGCGGGAAAAATGCCTCCATAGTGCGTGAACGGATAATGTCGGATACTTTGGTCAGATCCTGTACGGCAATATACCCTACCACAGAAGTCATTTTTACCATGGAAATAAATTCACCCTTCAGCACAGGAATAAAATTCCCGGCCGCCTGAGGAAATACGACCTTGAAAAACGTCTGCCTCTTCGTATAACCCATGGCAAGGGCTGCCTCGCTCTGTCCTTTATCCACCGTTTCTATTCCCGCCCTCATCATCTCCGATGAGTATGCCGCAAAGTTAATAGAAAAGCCAATAACCGCGACCAGAATTTCGGAAATGTCCACCGAACCGAAAATCCCATAGTACAAAATCATCAGAAAGACCACAATGGGCGTTCCCTGAATCACACGGACAAAGACCGCACCAATCAGCTGAACCGGTTTATAGCCGGTCCGCCGCAGCATACAGATTCCAAAGCCAAGACACAGGCCGAAAACTCCCGAAAAAACAGAAATCAGTATGGTAACGCCAAGTCCCTGTAAGATCAGCCGCCACCGTCCCTCCACCACAAAGGTGCTGTGGAAGCTGTCCTGCAAGCCTGCCCAGAAACCTTTCTCCTGCACTGCGCCGTCTATGTCACGCACCAAAAGCACCAGGGCCGAATCATAGTGGGTATCTGCAAAATCTACCCGCTTTGCTCTCTCTTCCGTAATGGACATGCTTCCGCTGACCACATCCGCCTTTCCACTTTCGAGGGCGGCTATCAGCGAAACAAATTCACATGTCGTCATCTCCACCTTCATATCCAGTTCACGGGCGATCAGAAGCATCAGGTCTATCTCAAGCCCCAGAGGCTCGCCGCTGCTTCCAAGATACGTCATAGGTTCATGGGCGCCGTCATAGTAATACCGGATGGTCCCCTGATTACCCGGCCAGTCCTGCTCCGTCAGTACTTTTATGCTCTCATCCGCTCCAAGCCATTTTTCTTTTAAGGATGCAATCGTTCCGTCCTCAATAAACTTTGCAATAACGACATTGAACTGCTCCCGCAGCAGGCTTCCTTTTGGAAAAGCATAACCATATTGGTCCCGGACAACAGGTTCTTCAAAAATTTTCAGTCCGTCATTCTTCGCCGCCGCAAGCTGCGCCAGCGGTTCATCCAACACCCCGGCATCCACACGGCCTGCCTTGAGGGCCGCTGCGATATCGGGGACGGAATTATAGTAGGAAAAATCTTCTGCATCCGCGACTACTTCCTGCAAAAGCTTATCGTAAACTCCGCCGTTCAAAGAAGCAAACCTCGCTCCGGCGAAATCGGAAAGCGTCTCATACTTTTTCTCCGGGCTGTCCCCCTGTTCCGACCTTACCATAACGGCAGTCACCGAAGGATAAACGCAGTCGGAAAATGCAATATGCTTCCGCCTCTCTTCGGTAGCATTCAAATTCGCCATGATACAGTCGATGTCACCTGCCTGTGCCGCCGCAATGATTCCGTCATAATCGTAAATCTTAATTTCCACATCCGCGTTCAACCATGCCCCAAAACGATAAATCAACTCCACATCGTATCCTGTAAGCGTCGTCCCCTCATAGTAGCTGAAAGGCTCAACCATTCCTGTCGTTCCCACCCTGAGCTTACAGTCCGGCGCCTGAGGAGCCGGTATTTCCGGCATGGTCCCCTCCGCCCTGCTTACCCAGCGGTCGTACATATCATCCAGTGTCCCATCCGCCCTTGCTTCCGCCAGAAACCGATTCACCTTATCCTCTAAATCATCAATCTGGCTTACGGGTGAAATCCCAACGGCCACATCCACGCTCTCTCCCAGATTTTCCTCCAAGAGTTCCACATTCTCAAGGCCGTTCGCAATGGCGAACTCCATCATTACCCGGTCATAAACAAACCCATCCAGTTTTCCCTGAGAGATGGCAAGATACCCCGATGTATTGCCGGAGAATGTTTTGTGCTCCGCTTCCGGCAGATACTGCTCAGCCATGTACATGCCTGCCCCGCCTTCCGGCACGCCGACCGTATAGGCAGGAGCGTTAAGCTGCTCTACGGAAGTGATTTTTTCATTCCCCTGTTTTCCGCATCCTCCGAGGCAAAGCATCCCTATCAGGAAAACTGCTAAAAACGCTGTTCCTCTTTTTGATATCATTTCTTCTCACTTTCCGTCTGTTATGATTCCTCTGTCACGGCACAGGGCCTCTATGCTTCTGTCATATGCGGCTTCCGCCTCCGGAGAAAAAAAGCATCCGGGCACTCCTTCGTTGTTATCTCTGTGGTGCGCCACGCATGCACAGCACTTCCCATGTCTCGGACAATCATAAGTACATGGGCACGGTCTTCTGTTACCACAATTTGTCATAAACATTCCCCCGTATCATCCATATCATCATACAGTTATCATTTATCATATTTATTATTTATCATCTAACATTTATCATCTACCTGTACCTGCCGCCAGTCAGGCTATTATACCAGATAAATTTTCCGCTTGGGGCCGCATGGCGCGGTTCGCATTTTTTCCGGCACAATTTGCTATATATTCTTTTTGATCTTTAAGATATTTTTTCCTTCCCGGTATTCATATGTGATATCGTCCATGCTCTTTTTGACCATATAGATGCCAAGGCCGCCAATCTGCCGCTCCTCCGCGGAAAGCGTCGTATCCGGCTCTCTTGCTGCCAGCGGGTCATAGGGTATGCCGTTATCGATAAAGGTGATCACCACCGCCAGCGGATTTTCCATTACCTCAACACGGACGGTCGCGGACCCCACCTCCGGATGATAAGCATAATGGGCAATATTCCCAAACAGCTCATCGATTGCGATATCTATCTGCATCTGCGCCTTCACGGGACACTCCAGCCGCTCTAACTGTTCGTCCACAAATTCTGTAACCCTCTCAATATTTTCAACTGTTGCGTCAATGATCAATTCCTTCATCTTTACAACCACGCTCCTTTCCCCTCTCCTTTGCTTTCCATTCAGCTTTCAATCACACATCCGCCATTCTCTTTTTGTATTCCACACACAACATGGTAATATCATCGAACTGCTGCGCACTTCCCACAAACGTGTCGATATCCTCTCTCACGGCAGACAATAACGCTTCCGGGCTTTTCGCCGTGTTCTTTTCCAACACGTCCTCAAGCCGTGCCATTCCATAAAGTTCCTCTTCCCTGTTCGTGGCTTCCGTTACCCCGTCCGTGTACTGGAATATTTTATCTCCCGGCGCAAGCTGGAAACTGCCGCACTGATATTTCATATGCTCCATCCCCGCAAGGACAAACCCCGGCCGTATCTTATGGGGTCTAAACGGTTCCCCGTCCCTGGAAATAAAAGGAATTTCATGACCCGCATTCACAAAACAAAATTCGCCCGATACAAGATCGAGAACGCCTTCAAAAGCGGTAATGAACATTCCTTCATGATTGGAATCACACAACAGGTCGTTCACCTGGGAAAATACGTCCCCGAGACCGATACCCGGTTTCGTATGGTCTTTGATCAGTGTCTTGCCGATTACCATGAACAAAGCGGCCGGAACGCCTTTTCCCGACACATCCGCTATCACAATAGCAAGATGCCGCTCATCCACCATAAAAAAGTCATAAAAATCTCCTCCCACTTCCCTTGCCGGCGCCATGGAAGCATAGATGTCAAATTCCGGACGCTCCGGGAATGCCGGAAAAATACAGGGAAGCATGTCCGCCTGAATCCGGTGGGCAACATCAAGTTCCGTCTCGATTCGCTGACGTTCTTCACTGTCTTTTGCCTGCCGCTCCAAAAGCTGTCTGGTCCTTCCTGCCATTGTCGTGCATATGGAAGACAGTCCCCACAAAGCGGCCGCACGGGTCAGCACGAAGAAAACCGTTGCATCATAAAGATTCTGCCGCGTTACTACCCTGGGACCCGAATAGTATGCCGCGTCCAGCAGAATCTGGTCCCATTCCCCGAAATACATCCCTATGTAAATGGAGCATGAAAACAGAATCTGGGATACGACCAGCGTAATCCTCGTCAGATTTTTGGAATAGTAATGGCAGCTCAGCATAAGAGGCAGTGTCCATACCAGCACCCCATGCTTTGGCATGGCGCTGGACAGGATAAAGACCCCCATGATGGAGCAGAAAAGCACCGCATATTTTACCCATCCCCTGCTGCCCCCCGTCAGCCGGCACAACAGGGAAGGCATCCAGAAACACAGGATGATCACCGGCATCGCCGTATTCATGATTGCCACCGGCACGGTAAAAATACGCAGCAAAGTCAAGACCCATGCCGCCCCGCATACCAAACTGCATATTACCAGGCATTTCGCGGCATACCGGTTCGCCTCTGTTTCGTTTTCCATAAATACATTCTGTGCATTCAAATCCCTATCCTCCTGTATCCTGTATCTTTACGGCCTGCTTCCAAAAGCACACCGCCGCGCAGTATTCCTCCAGCCGGTATTCCCTGAATTCAAATTCTCCGGGACCAAGCGCCCGCGCCTCATCACTCTTCCTGCAGACGGCAATTTTTCCCTCCGGTTCAATGGTCATCTCAAAAGCATCCAGCGGAAGCATAAGCCCCGCTCCCACCGCTTTCAGGAAACTTTCCTTTAACGTCCACAACCGGAAAAACGCCTCATCCTGCCGCCCGCTTCCCTCCTGCCCGGCAATAAAGTCATATTCCTTCCGGGTAAAAAAACGTTTTGCAAGCGTCATATCCGCCTTCTGTATCTGCTCGATATCGCACCCTGTCTCCACCTCCGCAAACACTGCCAATACTTTGCCGCCGGAATGGGACAGATTAAAATGAATATGGGGATACCGGGGCAGATAAGGCTTTCCGTTTTCCCCATAGGACACCACCGCCTCCCGCTCACGCATTCCGTAAGCGGACAGACCTCTGTCCATCAGAATACCCGCCCCGAGAGAAAGCCTTTTATCCTTCCCGAAAATACAGGAATCCACTTTCCTCTGCCGTTCCCGGGACATGGTTTTATAATATTTGGAAAAAGAAATCTCATCTTCCAGTTCCCCTGTATCCATCCAGTACAGAGCCGTCCCGCTCTGCTCCTCCGGTTTCATCCTTCCTGCGCCCTTTCTTTTTTCCATTCTTTTTCCGGTTCTTCTTTCAGTTCTATTTTCAGTTCCATGATCGAATTATTCATATTCAGCACTCTCATATACTGAAAATCCGACATTATTTTCCGAATCAGCGCAATCCCGCCCAGTGCAACTCCTCCGTTCTCCGCTTCGTCCGCCTGATATTCCAGCGGATTAAAGGGGATGCCGTCATCCCGTATCCGGAGAATATAACGGCCGTCCTGAATGGTAAAACCGATGTCAATAAAGTTCTTTTTATCGCCCCGATAACCATAGCGGACGATATTCGCACAGATTTCTTCAAGAGCCAGTCCAATCAGCCTTGCATCCTTTTCCCGAATGCCATTTTCCCCACAAAAGGCAAACAGTGCATCCCGAAGCTTTATCACATCTTCCAGATGGTTTTCTATAGAAAAGTCCAGACAGGTTTCCTCCGTTATCTTTGGAAGCATATAACGGCCGCCGGACGGGAATCTGCCGATACGCTGCCCCCACATACGGTAGAGGACACACAGCAGAATCGTAAAAGCTTCACTTACGGCCGCCGCCATACACACCCCGGGAAGTCCCATCCAGAATATCCCTGCCAGCGTAAAAGGCACAACCACCACAAAGCCCTGTAAGACCGTTATCACCGTCGAAAGCCCCGGTTGTATAATTGTCTGATAATAAGACATCAAAAACTTATTGTACACATAAAAAGGGAAACCAAATGCAAAGATGCGAAGCGCAAGCCTGCACATCCCAAGCATCTCCCCGCCCGAAATGCCGAACAGCCCGGCAATCCACTGCGGGAACAAAAGGAACAATATGAAAAGGGCCGCAATCGTAAGATAGCTGTATGTCAACACTCTCTTACACAGCGCACGGATTCCGTAATAATCCTTTTCTCCATAAAGAATCCCCGCGATATTGGGAATCAGGCCGATAACGCCTCCCACGCACAGTTCCGCGATCAGCACCGCATTCGCGCACACAGAATAGACCGCCATAGAGTCATTGCCCAAAAACCGCACGATGGCCGAATTGATGATCACAGACTTTAGCGCGGACATCAGCGTGAAAGCCGCGCTGGGAATCCCCGCTCCCGCCGCCATTTTCACATACGTCAGCATGCCTGCCTTTTCCCCGATGGATTTCAACATCTTTCCATATCCCGAAAGCCTCAGCATCCTGTGTTTTGACCGAAAGTAAAATATCACCGTCACCATGCCCGTAAAATAACCAATCACGGTGGACAGGGCGCTTCCTGCCATTCCCATACGGAAAACCTTTAAGAACAGGATATCCAGCGCCAGATTCACCCCGTTCGCGATCAGAAAAAGAGCGCTCCCCAATTGGGGATGATTGTCCGCATTCATAAAATAACAGAAGATAATTGCAATAGTCAGAATCGGGATTCCGCCGAAGTTTACCGCAATATAAGGCTCCACCAGCGCCGCCATCCGTTCATTTCCGGCAAGGGCATGCGAAAGCGTTCCGGGCAGAAAAGGGGTAAACAGCGCAAAAAAGATGGATATGGCGGCTCCCGCCGCCAGAGAAGCCGTAAAGACGCCTCCTGCTTCCTCCATCTTCCGCTTCCCGAGAAACACCGCCGCTTCCGCCGCCCCTCCCATAGCCAGCGTCAGCGCGGGCATCTGGAGAAGCAGCAGCACGGGCATGGAAAGCTCAATAGCCGCCATGGCATCCGGCCCCAGAAGATTTCCTACGAGCATGCCGTCCACCACATTGCCAAGCTGCATGGCGACCGTCATCAGCACTCCCGGCAGGATATACTGATGAATTTTTTTATGAATCAAAAAAGCATTTCTCTCCATACCGTTCCCCAAATTATATTTTTCCGTCAAAAAATCCCAGCGTTTCCAGCGCCTTCAACGCATTTCGCAGATAATCCTTATCCGGCATAGGCCATTTAAAGCCCAGCCTGTAAAGGATTTTGGTCGTAAGGCTGTTGTCCGCATCAATATAGGCGCCTCCTGTCTCCTGCGCTCCCGGCAGATAGGCGATCAGACCGGATATCAGCTGATTTTTACGCTCGTCTGCCAAAGCTTTCTGCAGGCTCGCCTCAAACGCCTCATCGCTCACCGTTTCTATGGCAATCCCCAGACTGTTCATCTGCTCTACCACATCCGCCATCTGAATCACATAACTGCTGTAGGCGTGGAACACATTGAAATCTCCCCCGGCCCCAGCAATCTTTACAATGGCCTCCGCCGTGGAATCGATTGGAGAGAACTCCGCCGGCGTATCCAGCAGAGAGACCGGGAATTTCCCAAGGGCCACATATCCCCGCAGAGTGCGCATAAACCCGTTGGTGACGGAATTGATCTGAAACTCCCCGTCGCTGACGCGGCTCATAAGATTGCCTACCCTGATCACCCGGCCCCGCATGCCTTTCCCGACGGCTTCCAAAACCGCCTTCTCCGCCCGGAATTTGGTATCGATATATTTGTTGGTAATGCACTGCCCGAAATCCAGCTCATTTTCATGGATTTTCTTTTCTGCCGGGAATTTCTGCCCCACATTTTCTCCTGCCACGCTTACGGTGGAAATCTGAATCAGTTCTCTTCCCGTTTCGCTGCACAGGCGGATCAGATGAAGAACCCCCTGATAATTTACCCGTTCCAGTGTATCATCCGCCGAAAAATGCTTTACACACGCTGCACAGTTTATCACCCGGTCAAAGTCATACTGCTTTAACACTTCCATTTTGCCCGCGTCCGTAATGTCTCCCTCAATGACAATAATCCGGTTTCCGAAAAGTTCCTCGTAAGGATTGCTGAAATAATACACGAGCATACTTTTCAGCCGCTTTTCCAGAGAAGGCGCACTGCCCTGCCGCAGCAGACAATAGATGGTATTGTCTGTTGTTTCGATCATGGTCTTTAAAATATGCGCGCCGAGGAAACCTGTGGCTCCTGTAAGAAGCACGTTGCCGATGGCTGACGGCCGTATCTCCTCTATATGCTCTATGGTATTCCGCACCAGAACTTCTCCGTCTTTATACCGCCGTTCATCCTGATGTTCCTGCCCGTTCTGACTCTCACTTCCTGTGAGATACTGTTCCAGCGCCAGCGGCGTCTTATATTCAAATAAATCTGCATAGGACACTCCTATCCCCGCGCTCATGCACTTCATCGCTACCTTGGACGCAGAAAGGGAGGTTCCGCCGTTTTCAAAGAAATCATCTTCGATACCTATTTTGTCCACCCCGAGGGCCATAGCGAAGATTTCGCATAATCTGCGCTGTAATTCCGTGCGGGGCTCCACATAATTTTTCTTTTCCAGCGTATAGTCCGGCTCCGGCAGCGCCCGTTTGTCCACCTTTCCATTGTTGGTAAGCGGCAGTTCCGGCAGCTGCATCAGCACGCCGGGAACCATATAGGGCGTTAAGTATTTCTGCATAAAACAGGCCAGGTTCTGATAATCCACCTGCCGCTCCGCCACAAAGTAGCCGCACAGGAACTGGTTATCGTCCTTTTCCTTCACGAGCACAACACTGGATTTCACGGCCGGATACTGATTCATCACATTCTCGATCTCATCCAGCTCCACCCGCAGTCCCCGGAGTTTTACCTGATTGTCCATACGTCCCATAAACTCTATCTTGCCATGATGGTTCCACCTCGCAAGGTCGCCGCTCCGATACGCCCTTCTTCCCTCAAAAGTAATAAACTTATCCGCCGTCATTTCCGGCTTGCCCACATATCCCCGGCCCACTCCGTTTCCGATAATGAGCAGTTCTCCCGGCGCGCCCGCCGGAAGAAGGTTCCGGTATTTGTCAATTATCATCATTTTGATATTCGCCATAGGCTTTCCGATGGTGATCTTTTCTCCTGTCACCTGCTCAAACGCACATCCGATGGTGGTCTCCGTGGGGCCATACCCGTTATAGACTGCCGGAGACGTTCCGAGGGCCATAATTTTGCCATAAAGCGCATCGGGAAATGCCTCAGCGCCCACATTGAATACTTTTATTTGTGATAATGCTTCCTTCATTTCCGGCATATCAATAATATTCGTCAGGAAAGAAGGCGTACAGGTCATCATATCCACTCCATGCGCCAGAATCAGTTTTGAAAGCGCAAGGGGATTATGAATTTCCTCTTCGTTCGCCATACATACCGTAATGCCGTGATACAGAGGAATACATTCCTCCAGTATGGACACGTCAAAGGTAATGGCGGCAAAAGCCAGAGATACCGCAGCATTATGCACATAGGACTGTGCCTCCGCATTAAAAGGATTGTCATCCACATAGTTTACCAGATTGCGGTGCTCGATCATAACGCCTTTGGGCTTTCCGGTGGAACCGGAAGTATAAATGCAGTAGCACAGATTTTCCGGCCGGATATCCACCTGAGGATTCCGGATATCTCCTCCTTCCCCCAAAAGTTCTTCCAGGCTGAGGACTTTCGCCGTAAGCCGCTCAACAAGCCGGCTGCGCTGGCCGATCAGCTCCTTTGGCATGATCACATACGCCGCGCCGGAATCTTCCAGTATATAGGAAATCCGCTCATCGGGATAGTCCGGGTCGATCGGCACAAAAGCCCCTCCCGCTTTCATAATCCCCTGTCTCACGGCGTAAACATCCACCGTCCGGGGCATCATCACACCCACCATCCGTTCGGTTTTCAGTCCCATATCCAGCAGATGATTGGCAATCCGATTGGCATTTTCATTCAGTTCCCGGAAAGTCCGCGTCTCTCCGCCCGCGATCACTGCAACTTTATCAGGATGCAGAGCCGCCTGACGCTCAAAAAGAACATTGGCCGTCACCTGCTCCACCGGATAGTCCGTCTCGTTATATCCGTCCAGTTCCAGACGGGCTTCTCTGCTGACCATGGAGACTTCCTTTAAGAATTTCTGATTGCAGAATTCCTCCACTACAACGGAAAGCGCATCCACCAGTCCCGCTATGGTACTTTCCTCATACAGATCGCTGCGGTACTCCGCCTGATAACAGATTTCCTTTCCATTTACCGCCACATCCACAGACAGAGGCGCTTTCGCCGTATCCAGACACAGTTCTTCCAGAACGGCCTTTTCTCCTGCAATCTCTTCAAACCGGAAATCATCCCCCTGAAACGCAAAGAGGATATCCGCCTTAATGCCATATGCCCTGCTGATTTCCGCAAAAGAATAGATATCCGCGTTCATACTGTTCAAGAGCTGTTCCCCTGTTTCTTTCAGATAACGGTCAATTTCCTGCTCCCCGTCAAGATTGCAGTATACAGGAAGCGTTTTCACCAGCATACTGATGACCGAAGATAACCGGGAATCGTTCCTTCCGTTATAAATCGTGGTAAAAACTGCCTCATCTTTATATACATACCGCCCTGTCACGAAGCCAAAGGCAGCGGTAAACAGGGTGTTCATCGTAATCTGTTTTTCCGCACAGAAAACCCTGATGGCATCCATATCCACCTCGATATTCCTGCTGTACAATCCCACCGTTCCTGTTCCCTGCTTATTCTGCGCAGAGTGTTCCGATGCCATTTCCCGCTTATCCCGCGCAGAATCTTCCGATGCCGCTTCCTTCTTATCCCGCGCATGGTTCTTCGATGCCGCTTCCCGCTTATCCCGTACAGGAAGGAAATCCGTATCACAGCCTGAAAAAACAGAATCATAATATTCCTTAGCGCGGCTGTATTCCTCTCCCTGCAGAGCTTTCTGCTCCACAAGCGCAGCCTCGAAGCCGGAAAAAGTTTCCGCCGTCAGCTTCCCGCCGCCGTAAGCCGCGTTCATATCCCGGATAAAAATGCCACAGGATGTTCCGTCGCTGATAATATGGTGAAATTCCAGGAACAGATAATTTCCTTCATTCGTCTCATACAGTTCAATGCGGAACAGCCTCTCATTCAAAAGCTGATACGGGCGCACCAGTTCTTCTCTGCATAGACAATCTTTTACTTCCACTTCAAAGGGCGCATCGTCATTCCGCTTCTGCCAGATATCACCCTTTTCATCCATAAATAAGGTCGTTTTTATGTAAGGATGGGCGGCGACCGCCTCCTCTGCCGCTTTTTTCAGTCTGGACAGTTCCACCTTTTCATCCAGACGGAACAGAAACGGAATATTGTAGATCGTGCTTCCCGGATTGGCAGCACACTCCACAAAAATGCCATTCTGTGTCTGGGTCAGAGGATAGGCATCCTGTATTGCAAAGATTTCCCGCTCTTCTCTTTCCAGAAGAAGCTTCTCCAACTTTTCCACCGTATTATATTCCTTTAAATCCTTATTCCGTACCACCGCGCCTTCAAAGGCTGTGGAAAGCAGCACATTCAGCCGCACCGCGCCGATCGAGGTAAGCCCTGCCCTGTAAATGTCCGTGGCCGCGCCAAATTCCCTGTGTCCGATCACTTCCGCCACACAGTCAAAAATCTTCTGCTGCATCGCCCCGACAGGCTCTGTCAGTTCTTCCTTCTCCCGCTGCGGCATGGGAAGAGCCTTTTTGTCCACCTTCTGGTTCTGGTTCAAGGGGATTTTTTCAATCTGCATGGTAACTGCAGGAACCATGTAAGGCGGCTTACTCTCCTCAATAAAAGCGTTCAGCGCCTCAATATCCACCTGCTCCCCGGCTACCACATAGGCAGCGATATACTTTCCGCCGCCGGATTCATCAAAAGCAGCAACCGTTGCGTCCAAAATTCCCGGAAACTTTCGTATGATCTCCTCCACCTCGGTAAGCTCAATGCGGAAGCCCCTGATCTTCACCTGACCGTCCCGGCGCCCGATAAACTGAATATTCCCGTCCGGCAGGAAACGCACGATATCCCCTGTGTGATATGCCCTGCGATATCCTTCTGCATCGGAAAACGGATTTTCGGAATATGCCTCCGCCGTCTTTTCCGGCCGGTTCAGATAACCTCTTGACACCTGATATCCTGTTATCCACAGTTCTCCCGGAACCCCTGCCGGAACCCTTCTCCCACAACTGTCCACCACATAAAGCTTCAAATTTGAGAGTGCCTTTCCGATCGGAACATCTTCCTCATAGCGCTCCATACAATAAGCAGTGGTGAAGATCGTACACTCCGTAGGCCCGTAAACATTATAGTATTTCGTGGTCCCTGCAGGCGCAAAAGGAGTCAGCGCCTCCCCGCCCATAGACAGGTGCTTTAAGTTTTCGCACCGCATACTGGCAGCAAAGGCACGCCCGATCTGGGTGGTCATAAAGGCATGGGTCACTCCCTGTTTTACAAAATAATGGTTCAACTCATTTAAATCCAGACGAATAGACTGATCGATGATACATACCGATGCCCCGGCGGTGAGCGCCGGATAGATATCCATCATATGGGCGTCAAATCCATAGCTGGCATAAGCCGCTACCCTGTTTCCCGGCTGCAGATCATAATATTCCCTGTACCACTGACAGAATGCCATCAGATTTCCATGTTCCAGCATGCATCCTTTGGGCACGCCGGTGGAACCGGAAGTATACAGCAGAATAAACAGATCTTCCGGGGCCGGCGGACAGGGAATACCGGCTGCGGCAGACTCCCCGTGAATCCTTCCTGCTTCCGGCAGTCCCGGAATATCTTTCGTCAACAAAATCTTCCCCTGATATCCTTCTACCAGATACAGAAGTTCTTCTTCTGCGATGAGAAGCTGTGCGTCTGCATCCTGAATCATAAAGGAAAGCCGTTCCTTTGGATAAGTAGGGTCAAGAGGCTGGTATGCTGCTCCCGCTTTTAATATTCCAAGAGATGCAAGGACCATATACTCACACCGGGGAATCAGCACTGACACCGTCTGTTCCCTGCCAATGCCCAGCCCTGCAATATATGCGGCAAGACGGTCTGTGATATCATCCGTCTGGGCATAGGTATAGATTTGGTCCATATAAATAACAGCGGCGGTTTCCGGCGTATGCCCGGCCTGCTCCCGGAACAGGTCCACAACGGTCTTCGTCCTGTCAAAAGGAACTTCCGCCCCATGAAAACTGTCCAGCAGCTGGACATCCGACTCCGAAACAAGAGCAATCTGATTCAGGCTCCTGCAAGAGAGCATTCCCCGCAGTACCTGCACCAACATCCTTGATAATCCTTTCGCCGTCTCTTCCCTGTATAAGTCTCTGCGATAATCCAGGGAAATCTCATAGCCGCCCTGTCTCTTCATTACCATCACGGAAATATCCGCCTGCACCTGCCCGGTCGAAAGAGGCTGCGCCGAATATCTTTTTCCATCAAACGACAGTCCTTTCAGCATTTCTCCCTGATAGACAAACAGAATATCCGAAGCAATCCCGTAATCCCTCGCCAGTTCTGCAAAAGAAATCACATCATGCTCCATGGTCTCATAAAAGTCCCTCTGAAATTCCTGTAAAAACACCTCTATCGGTAAGTCTTCTTCAAAGGACTGGCATATGGGAAGCGTCCGCACGAACATTCCCACAGATTCCGCAAGTCCCGGGCGGTGCCTTCCGTTGTTGACCGTACAGAACAGACTCCTGTTCCCGCCTGTATACTTTCCGAGAGCATAAGCAAAGGCTCCCAGAAACAGCGTGTTTTCCGAAATCCCTCTCTGCCTTGCAAACTGCTCCACTTCCATGACGGAAATCGCTTCTCCAAGAGACATCCGCACGCTGCCGCTTCTGGCGCCGGCGGACTTCATCCTGTAATCTTTCAGCAAAACTTCTCCCGTTTCTCCGTCACCCAGTTTCTCCTTAAAATATTCCCTGGCCGCCTGATATTCCGGCGTGTCTTTCACCGTCTCTTCATAAACGGCCACATCCATCAGGGATATTTCCTCCGGTTTTGGTTCCTCACCTTTATAAAGAAGAGATATCTCTTCCAAAAATACATTTACCGAAGTACCGTCGAAAATCAGGTGGTGTACGTCAAAGAAGAAATAAATGCACTTTTTTTCACTTCCGTCAGCCACGCGGTATAAAGCCATGCGGTATAAGGGTTCCTCCCCTATCACGAAAGGACGGACAAAATCTTTCTCCGCTCCTTTCATATCCCTGGCCGTACATTCCCGCACATTTGCATCCAGAAATTCCGGGCACAGTTCCATAAAGGGCATTCCATCTTTCTGCATGATCTTCACACCAAAAGCCGGATGCATGGCGACCGCTGCCTTTACCGCCTCCCGGAACCTGATCATGTCAATATGCTCCGGCAGTTCACAGCACATGGGAATATTATACATGGTCCCTTCCGGGTCATTGATGCACTCCAGATAGACTCCCATCTGGGAATCCGTAAGAGGCCATTCTTTCCGCTCTCCTGCATATCCCCTCAGATCGTCCGATGCCCCGGTACACGCTCCGGCATCTCTCATCTCCATCTTCTCCTGCAAAAGGAGCGCGATTTTCTCCGGTGTCCTGCCCTGTAACACCATTCCCGGCGTCAGGGGAAAATCCGCAAGACATTCCACCAGCTTTAATACATTAATGGAATCCCCACCCAATTGGAAGAAGTCGTCTCCGATTCCTGTTTGTCCGCAATGCAGGATTTCCGCAAAGGCTTCACATATGTGCCGCTGCATTTCATTCTCCGGCTCCCTGTACGCTTCTTTGTACTCCGAAATTCCCGGCGGCAGCAACGCCGTCCTGTCCAGCTTTCCGTTTACATTCTTCGGTAGTTCCTCCATTCTTTTGAAGAAACGGGGAATCATATAATCCGGCAGTGCCTCTTTCAGGCAGGCCCGGATATCCTCCGGCCCGATTTCCTCTCCTGCCGCATAAAATCCGCACAGGTAATTCTGCCCGTTCTCATCTTCAAAAGCCTTCACTGCTGCATTTTTCACGCCCGGCGCCGCCGCCATGCGCATTTCAATTTCTCCCGTTTCCACACGCTGTCCGTTTATCTTTACCATCCAGTCGCGGCGATTTACATAAATATAATTCCCATCCGGCAGTTTTCGCCCCATATCCCCTGTATGCAGCAGAATCCTTCCGTCCTCCTGACGCTGGAATGTCCGGGCGCTCTGCTCTTCCATGTTCAGATAACATTCGCCAAAAACGCCGAGAACACAGATTTCCCCTTCCCCGCCGTCAGGGACTTCTCTGCCCTGCTCATCTAACAGGAACATCTCCACGCCCTGCACAGGCTTTCCGATGGGCGTATTTTCCACAGGCTCCTCTACCCGAAAGGCTGATATCAGAAGCGCTGACTCGCTGCAGCCGTAACTGTTGTACAGCGTATAGCCGTCGCCGCTTGCCATAGATACCCGCTCGCTTCCTGTCACTATCTTTTTCAACGCTTTCCCACGGTTCTTGAAATAACGCAGCATCTGGGGACTGATGAAGCCGCAGGTAATGTCCTTCTCCGCATAATACGCTTCCAGCAGGCGCACATCCCTGCGCACCTCCTCGGAAAGCATATGAGTACAACCGCCGTTTTTTAAAATGGCATAATACTCCATCAGCGATGCCACAAAAGACAGCGGCGCCGATGCCGCCATCTGTTCCTCTTTCCCGAAGTCAAACGCCGCAGCAACCCTCGCTGCTCCTCCGTACAGACTCTCATGACTGTGAACGATTCCCTTGGGCCGACCGGTGGAACCCGACGTATAAATGATCATAGCCCTGTCTTTGTCCGCCGCTGTATATTTTCCGGCCGGCTCATACTGTCCGATATCCTCCATCCATCCGGCATCAATTGTGCACACCGCCTTACAGTCATCCCGGATATAAGCAATCCGCTCCGACGGATATTCGGGAAGCAGCGGCACATAAGCTCCTCCGGCCATCATGATTCCGATTTCCGCCGCCACATATTCCATCCGCCTGTCCATACACACCAAAACTGCCCGGCCGGCTATCTCTCCTGCCGCTAAAAGTTTCGCCGCGATCCGGCCGCTCCAGGCAGCAAGCTCCTGGTATGTAGTACTTCTTGTACCGCCAAAATCAACAATTGCCGCTTTATCCGGCTGTTCGTCCACAATCTTTTTAAATTCATCCAGAAAATTCATCCACGTTTCCTCCACTATAAAATTCCGTCCGCATATGCGCTGTATCCCGCATATATGCTGTCAGGTCTGCCTGTTGACAGCTATGTTGATAACGATAACCACGTCGATAACTGATTAAAACAGTTTATCAGAAAACATCCTTATTTTTTCTGTCTGAGAATACATCGCATTTTTTTCAGTATCATTTGTAGTTTGTTTCTTCACGAACGTTCGGAGCGGGCCGGATTCGCTCGAATGTAGTCGAATTTTGCTTTTGGGCTGCAAAAAAAGGGGCTGTCGGGAAATAGATAGTCCATAATAGGGGGCGATGTGATTCGTA
>CAMWXB010000048.1 GCA_947178125.1 uncultured Lachnospiraceae bacterium
TAGCGCAACTGATTCGTAATCAGTAGGTCGAGGGTTCGAGTCCCTTTTCCAGCTTTATTTTTATGTCCAAAATCTTCATGCGCAAAAATTTTCTGCATAAAAATTTTTTCCTATATAAAAGATATGAAAAGAAAGGAAAGTTCATGAAATTTGTTCCTCTGTCCAAATCGGAAGAAACCACGGAAAAAAGTATTTTAAAAGAAGAATTTAAGACCGCCGTCAGAGCCGGAGAAGGCAGGATGGGCCAAAAACATTTGTTCTACCGCTATTTTATCAATGCGAAATATGTTTCTTATCAGAAGATACAAAATGCGTATCTTAGAGTGGAAAGCGGCGAATCGGGAGAATTTCTGCTCAAAGAGTTTTATCTGATCTTGAAACTGCAGGATGGAACGGAAGGGAAGCTGCGGTTCGAACGGGAAGAGAATGCGAGAAATATCTTATCTTATTTGGAAGAACAATATCCACAGGTAGAAATCGGTTACAGAAAAAGTGGTATACACAGGTAATATGGCCGGAATGCGAAATTTGACAGAAAATAAACGAAAATAACCAACACAATACCTTGACATAAAGAATAACCATGATACAATATATAGTATGTGAAGCGAATGAGCAAAGAAGAAATGGTTGAGGTCAAGTATGAAGATTATTAAAAGAAGCGGCGCGGAAGTAGTTTTTGATCTGGATAAGATCATCAATGCAATCAGAAAAGCGAACGAGACCGTCAGGGAAGAGGATAAGCTGACAGAGGACGAAATCGATGCGATTGCGGAGGTGGTCGCAGATCATTGTGAGGAAATGAAACATTCTCCCAATGTCGAAGAAATCCAGGATATGGTCGAGAACCAGTTGATGAAGTATAACGCTTATACAATGGCGAGAAACTATATCACTTATCGATATAAACGTGCCCTTGTGCGAAAATCCAATTCTACGGATGAGCAGATTCTGACTCTTTTGGAGTGCAATAACGAAGAAGTAAAACAGGAAAATTCCAATAAAAATCCAACAGTGAACAGCGTACAGCGCGATTATATGGCAGGTGAGGTCAGCAAGGACATTACGAAACGGTTTTTGCTGCCGGAAGACATTGTAGAAGCGCATGAGCAGGGTATCATTCATTTTCATGATGCGGACTATTTTGCACAGCATATGCACAATTGCTGTCTTGTCAATCTGGAAGATATGCTGCAGAACGGGACGGTCATCAGTGAAACGATGATCGATACGCCGAAAAGTTTTTCCACGGCGTGCAATGTCGCAACACAGTGTATTGCGCAGATAGCGAGTTCACAGTATGGCGGCCAGAGTATCTCACTGGCGCATCTGGCTCCTTTTGTGCAGGTCAGCAGGTTGAAGCTGCGCAGAGAAGTACGGGAAGAGATGGAGAAAATGAACATTTCTCTTTCGGAAGAACAGATTAACGAAATCGCGGAGATGCGTGTCAGGGAAGAAATCAACCGCGGTGTGCAGATGATACAATATCAGGTCATTACGTTGATGACTACCAATGGACAGGCACCTTTTGTAACCGTATTCATGTATCTTGATGAAGTGCCTGAAGGGCAGACGAGGGATGACCTTGCGCTCGTCATCGAGGAAATGCTGAATCAGCGCATCCGGGGCGTGAAAAATGAAAAGGGTGTCTATATCACACCGGCTTTTCCGAAGCTGATCTATGTGCTGGAAGAAGATAATATTACCGAAGGAAGCAAGTACTGGCATTTGACGAAGCTTGCGGCGAAATGTACTTCCAAGCGGATGGTGCCGGATTATATTTCCGAAAAGATCATGAAAAAACTGAAAGACGGTAACTGCTATACCTGTATGGGCTGCCGTTCTTTTCTGACCGTTTATCATGATGAAAATAATAAGCCAAAGTTCTATGGACGTTTTAATCAGGGCGTGGTAACACTGAATCTGGTGGATGTTGCCTGCTCTTCGGGAAGAGATATGGATAAATTCTGGAAGCTGTTCGAGGAACGGCTGGAACTGTGCAGACGTGCGCTCATGTGCCGGCATGAGCGGTTAAAAGGAACCCCTTCCGATGTGGCGCCGATTCTCTGGCAGTACGGTGCGCTTGCAAGGCTGAAAAAGGGCGAGCCCATTGACAAGCTGCTTTATGGAGGATATTCCACAATATCTCTCGGTTATGCCGGTCTGTGCGAGTGTACAAGGTATATGACCGGAAAGTCTCACACGGATCAGGAAGCGACTCCCTTTGCGTTGGAAGTCATGCAGCGTCTGAATAAAGCCTGTAAGAAATGGGCGAAGGAAACGAACATTGATTTCAGTCTGTATGGTACCCCGTTAGAGTCCACTACCTATAAATTCGCGAAATGCTTACGGAAAAGATTCGGTACGATTCCGGGCGTAACGGACAGAAATTATATTACGAACAGCTATCATGTTCATGTGAGTGAAGAAATCAACGCTTTTGAAAAACTGACTTTCGAATCACAGTTTCAGGAACTTTCTCCGGGCGGTGCGATCAGCTATGTGGAAGTGCCGAATATGGAGAATAATCTGGATGCGGTATTGGCGGTCATGAAGCATATTTATGACCATATCATGTATGCGGAACTGAATACTAAGAGCGATTACTGTCAGGCCTGTGATTATCACGGGGAAATTAAGATCGTGACGGATGACGACGGAAAACTCGTCTGGGAATGCCCGAACTGCGGAAACAGAGATCAGGACAAAATGAATGTTGCGAGGCGTACCTGCGGCTATATTGGAACACAGTTCTGGAATCAGGGCAGGACGCAGGAAATCAAAGAGCGGGTGCTGCACCTCTAAAAGGGAATAAAGTTTTACTAAGGCAGCAAAGGACGCTGCTTTGGAGAAACTATGTTATTCCCGAAAGAATCGCTTGCGCGATTCTTCCATGTGTTGAGGAGAAAGTGATGTACTATTCAGAGGTAAAGGAATGTGATATCGCCAATGGGCCGGGAGTGCGGGTGACGCTTTTTGTCAGCGGCTGCACGCACCATTGTAAAGGCTGCTTTAACGAAATGACCTGGGATTTTCAGTATGGCAGGGAATTTACTGAGGAAGATATCGATAAACTCATAAAACTTTTAGAGCCGTCTTATATTGCCGGACTGACTCTGCTTGGCGGGGAGCCGATGGAGTATCGGAATCAGCAGGGGCTTCTGCCGCTGCTTCGTAAAGTGAAAGAAGCGTATCCGGATAAGACAATCTGGTGTTATACAGGGTATCTGTATGAGAAAGATATTCTGGAGAACTTTTGTGGTAAGTGGGAAGAGACAAGAGAGATGTTATCTTATCTGGATGTTATCGTGGATGGAGAGTTCGTCGAAGAACTGAAAGATATCAGCCTGCGTTTCCGGGGGTCTTCCAATCAGAGGATCATCGATGTGAAGAAGTCGCAGGAGACGGAGGAAATTATACTTTGGGAAGATTGAGAGAAAGAAGGAGCAGCAATGGAAACGGATAACGAGCAGAGCAGTGGAAAAACCATTATTATATTTGGCCTGATTAATATTGTACTCGTTCTGTTCCTTTCCCGATTGAGAGTTTTTTTGATAAGTACTGCGATGATTCTGATGTTGGGAGCCGGGATGATAGGTTCTGCAGATACTTTTAAAAAAGGAAAGAGATTCTGCGGTGTGATGGGTTATGTATTGAATATTATAGCAATTCTGATTTATGCCGGTGAGTTTGGGATGATTTTTTTGCAATATATAAAGAAGTTTTTGGGTTTTTTCAATTGATATTATCCAGAATCTAAAGAAATAAGGGCTGGCGCACTCTGTAAGGAATGCGCCGGCCCTTATTCTGTCATTGTTTTTTCTTGTAATAGTGTTCCAGACTCTGAATCAGCTTATAAAAGATCATGGCGATTGCGCATAAAATGATAATGGATGTGATGACCATATTAAGCTGGAAGAGTTGGAAAGCGTAAGTAAGATGGACAGACATCCGATCGTTTTGCGGAGATAAAAAGCGGGTTTTTCACATAAATTGTAACAAGATGCAGCAGGAGGGAAGCCTGTGGACAAAGAAAAGACAGAAATCCTGAGAAGAATTACGCGGCTCCTGGAACAGGAAGGGCTGATTTCAAAAGAAGAACTGATCAGAATCATGACATTCTTGCAGAACAGACAATCCCTGAATCTCAAGGACTGAAAAAAATGACAACATTTTGAATTGGGAAGGGGATATTATATGGAACAGCTGCGTGCGGTTATCTACAACCGGTGCAGTACGGAAGATGAGAGTCAGAAAGATGCACTCGTTAAGCAGGTGCATGAGTCGAAGAACTGTGTTCATGAGCAGGGTTGGAAGCTGGTAGATACTTATGTGGAAGCAAAGAGCGGTACCACAGTCAGGGGAAGGAGCGAGTATAGCAGGTTATATCAGGACTTGGAACAGGACAAATTTGATATTATCGTCATTAAGAGCCAGGACCGTCTGATGCGGAATACAAAAGACTGGTATCTGTTCATAGACCGGATGCAGAAGAACAGGAAGAGACTATACATGTATCTGGAAGGAAAGTTTTATACGCCGGATGATGCACTCATAACCGGGATTAAGGCAATCCTGGCGGAGGAATACAGTAGAGAACTGAGCAAAAAGATTAACAATGCGCACAAAAACAGACAGAAGGAAGGAAAAAGTTTTGTTTTTACCAATCGGATGTATGGACTGAAAAAACTTCCGGACAAGAGCATCGTGATCGATGAACGTGAAGCGGAGATGATACGGATGATTTTCTGGCTGTCGGCAAACGGATACGGAACCCATACCAGCGCTGAAATTCTTTATCAAAAAGGATATATGAACAGAAATGGGAAGATGCTTACACCGGCGCTGATCAGAAATATCATCCGCAATCCTGTTTATAAGGGAACCGTGGTACAGAACAAATGTCATTATGAGTTTGAGAGTAAACAGACTGTCAAGAATCCGGAAACTGAATGGGTCGTGCATGAGGGTGTAGTGCCTGCTATTGTGGATGAGATGTTGTTTATGGCGGCGAACAAGGCATTGGATGACCGGAAGAAGGAGGGGCACCGTGGCGGGAAGTATATCGGATATCGTAATGCCGGGAGCTATGATTTATCGGGAAAAATTATCTGTGGACTGTGCGGGAATCCTTTTTACCGGACAGTACGCCGGAACAGGTCCGGGAAAGTGATTGAATGGAAATGCAGCAATTATCTTCGGCACGGCAGGCGGGCGGAAGAACTGCGCAGAGATCAGATCAGAAAGGCGGAAAGATGCGAAGATGCCGGCTGTGATAATGTACATCTGGATGAAAAGAATCTGCTTTCATGTTTACAGCAGGTATGCGGTCAGAAACGATATAAAACGAATCAGAAGGAGATATTGGAAGAAATGCTGTCGCTCATGCGAAAAACATTTGCGGTAGAGGGAATAGAGGAAAAACGGGAACTGCTTGAAGCAGATTTGAGAAAAGCGGAATATCGGAAGAATCTTCTTTTGGAGAAACTTTTAGAAGGCGTTATTGATGATCAGACCTTTCAATGGAAAAACCGGGAATTACGGGAAGAAATCGAACATTATGAGGAACAGGCAGCATACTTAAAAGATAATACGATACAAAGTGGGAATCTGGAAAAACGGCTTGAGACAATCAGGGAGCGGCTGGAACAGGGAATTATACAGCAGGCGCAGACTGCAGAAATGGTTTCAGAAATCAGGAAGATCGTAGTGTATCCGGAACAAATGGAGATAGATATTCCCTTTCGGGCGCCGATTACTGTACCACAAAATAGCAGTACTTCCCATTATCCGATAATGGAGGAAGAGAAAAAACAGATTCTTATGTTGATGCAGAAAAAGTCCGAAATCACGGCAAAGGAGATTGCCAAAGAAATGGGCGTTAGTCTTTCTCTTGTTCATCGGCGCATACGGGTGCTCAAAGCGGAAGAAAAAATCCGTTACAGCGTGCCGAACGGCAGGGGAAAATGGATTCTGACAAATCCTTCTACTTGACTTTAGCGATTAAAAGTGCTAAAGTGTGGAGAGCAGTTTTCGTTTCATAAGAAAACCTGACAGCCTGAAAGAGGAAAGGAGTCTGTTTATGTCAACTTTAGAAGAGATTCGCAACCGTTTTAAAAATGATCGTTTTGCTACGAATGCCACGGGTATTGTAATTGATTCGGCAGAGCCTGGAAAGTCGGTCTGTTCCCTGACGTTGGAAGACCGGCATATGAATGATAACAATGTTCCAATGGGCGGCGCAATTTTTACATTGGCTGATTTTGCCTGTGCCGTTGCAGCCAACGGATATTCCGAAAAAAATACAGTGAGCCAGCAGGCTTCCATTACGTTTCTTGCCCCTGCCAAAGGTGGGCGGCTGATTGCGGAAGCCGCCTGTCTGAGAGAAGGCCACACGACTGCGCTCTATGCGGTGGATGTGAGGGATGAACTTGATACCTATGTAGCCCATGTTACGGTGAACAGCTATGTGATCAGGCAGCAGGAAAAATAAATTTTACACAGACAAACTTGTTTGTCTTGACAGATTATCAGATATATGAACAGGAGATACGAAGAAGGAGGAACCATATTATGGTGATTACGGAATTTTTGGAGCGGAATGCCCGTCTATACGGTTCGGATACGGCGCTTGTAGAACTGAATCCCTCCCAAGAGCGCGACAGTGCGGTGACATGGAGAGAAGCGAGCCTCATTGAAAGCGCGGGGAACGGCGCTCCCTATCGCCGGGAACTCAGTTGGACGGATTTTGACAGACGTGCCAACCGTTTCGCGAATCTGCTCCTAAGCCGCGGCATGGAGCGGGAGACGAAAGTGGGCATTCTGATGATGAACTGTCTGGAATGGCTGCCCATTTATTTTGGTATTCTGAAGGCAGGCGGCGTGGCAGTGCCTTTGAATTTCCGCTATTCTGCGGAGGAAATCAAGTATTGTCTGGAACTTGCGGATGTGGAAGTTTTGGTTTTTGGTCCAGAGTTCATCAGCCGTATGGATACAATAGCAGGTGATCTGCCGGGGGTAAGGATGATGTTCTTTCCGGGTCCTGAGGGACCTTCTTATACGGAGGATTGTCTGAAACTCATGAGATTTTGTTCTTCCAGTGCACCGCCGGTCGCTCTGGAGGAGACGGATTATGCGGCAATCTATTTTTCGTCCGGGACCACTGGATTCCCGAAAGCAATCCTGCATGACCACCGGTCTCTGCGTTCTTCCTGTGAAACAGAACAAAATCACCATGGGCAGACAAAGGAGGATGTATTTCTCTGCATTCCGCCGCTTTATCATACCGGTGCGAAGATGCACTGGTTCGGCTCCCTGATTACGGCCGGCAAGGCAGTGCTCCTTCGGGGCGTGAAGCCGGAGTGGATTCTGCGGGCGGTCACGGAAGAAAAGTGCACCATAGTATGGCTGTTGGTACCCTGGGCGCAGGATCTTCTGGATGCGGTTGATTCCGGGAATGTGGATATGGAGCATTATCTGCTGGAGCAGTGGCG
Organism: uncultured Lachnospiraceae bacterium; assembly: GCA_947178125.1. Lineage (GTDB taxonomy): Bacteria > Bacillota > Clostridia > Lachnospirales > Lachnospiraceae > UBA3282. The sequence goes on from CAMWXB010000048.1 coordinate 7,494, forward strand.
TCTGATGCACATCGGTGCACAGCCGGTTCCGCCGAGCCTGATTCAACGTTGGAAAAAACATTTCCCGCATCATCAGTATGACACGAACTACGGTTTGAGCGAATCCATAGGGCCTGGCTGCGTGCACCTGGGTGTGGAGAATATACATAAAGTGGGAGCTATCGGAAAGCCGGGCTATCACTGGGAGGCAAAAATTGTGGACGAGCAGGGAAAAGAAACGGCCCAGGGAGAGGTCGGCGAACTGATCGTACACGGACCCGGTGTCATGCTCTGTTATTATAAAAATCCCGAAGCGACGAATGAGGTTTTGAAAGATGGATGGCTTTATACAGGCGATATGGCGCGTATGGACGAGGATGGGTTCATTTATCTGGTGGACCGGAAGAAAGATGTCATCATCTCCGGCGGCGAAAATCTGTATCCTGTACAGATTGAGGATTTTCTTCGCCGCAATGATATGATTAAGGATGTGGCGGTCATTGGCCTGCCCGATGCAAGGCTCGGCGAGATTGCAGCGGCAGTCATTGAACTGAAAGAGGGCGTTTTATGTACGGAAGAGGAGATAATGGAGTTTTGTACGGAGCTGCCCAGATACAAACGGCCTAAGAAGATTATTTTCGAAAAAGTGCCGAGAAATCCTACGGGCAAGATTGAGAAACCGCTTCTCAGGGAACGGTACTGTCATGGCAGTCTCGTAGAAGCGCAGATTAACAACTAGAGTGGAGGATTTGTATGGATTTGTTTATTAAACTTTTTATGCTCGTCATTTTTTTCGGCGTTATGATCGGCATTGGACTTTACTGCCGCCGTCATGCCACGGATGTCAGCGGGTTTGTATTGGGCGGAAGAAGCGTTGGGCCGTGGCTTACCGCTTTTGCCTATGGAACCAGTTACTTCTCGGCTGTGGTCTTCGTTGGTTATGCGGGACAGTTTGGGTGGAAATACGGAATTGCTGCTACCTGGGCCGGACTGGGGAATGCCTTCATAGGGTCCCTTCTTGCGTGGGCGGTGCTGGGACGCCGTACCCGTATCATGACGCAGCACTTAAACAGCGCTACCATGCCGGAATTTTTCGGTCAGCGTTTTGAGAGTAAGCCTTTAAAGCTGGCGGCTTCGGCGATCATCTTTATCTTTCTGATTCCTTATACGGCCAGTCTTTACAACGGTTTAAGCCGTCTTTTCGGGATGGCGTTTGATATTGATTACAGCATCTGCGTAATCGTTATGGCAGTACTTACCGGCATTTATGTCATAGCTGGTGGTTATATGGCGACCGCCATTAACGATTTTATACAGGGGATTATCATGATTTTCGGTATCGTGGCCGTAATCTTTGCGGTGCTGAACAGTCAGGGCGGTTTTCTTGCGGCGCTCGATAAACTGGCAGCGGTAAGCGACGAGTCGGTTTCTGCGGCGCCGGGCGTGTTCAATTCCTTTTTCGGACCGGATCCGGCGGGGCTTTTGGGCGTAGTAATTCTTACAAGCCTGGGAACCTGGGGACTGCCTCAGATGGTGCAGAAATTCTATGCGATCAAGAGCGAGAGCGCGATCAACAAAGGAATGGTCATTTCGACTGTTTTTGCGACGATTGTTTCGGGCGGCTGTTATTTTCTGGGCGGTTTCGGACGGCTTTTTGGTGACAGGATTGATATTGCCGCGAACGGTTATGACTCTGTGGTGCCTACCATGCTTTCGGGACTTCCGACGATTCTGATTGCCGTGGTGGTCATTTTGGTGCTTTCCGCTTCCATGTCAACCTTGTCTTCCCTGGTATTGGCATCGAGCTCTACCTTGACGCTGGACTTTATTAAAGGTAATATTATAAAAGAGATGGACGAGAAGGAACAGGTGAAATGGATGCGGGCTCTTCTGGTCGTATTTATCGTGATTTCCGTCGTGCTTGCATTGATTCAGTACCGTTCCAATGTCACGTTTATCGCCCAGCTCATGGGCGTTAGCTGGGGAGCGTTAGCCGGCGCTTTTCTGGCACCTTTTCTCTATGGTCTATATTGGAAGCGGACGACGAAGGCCGCTTGCTGGGTGAGCTTTTTGTTCTCAACGATTGTAATGCTTGCCAACATCTTTTTCCGCTCAGGTTTTCCTGCCTATCTGCAGTCCCCGATCAATGCCGGCGCATTCTGCATGCTGGCTGGGCTTGTGATCGTGCCTGTGGTGAGTGTAGTGACAAAGGCGCCCGGGCAGAAAAAACTGGAGGAGGTGTTCTCCTGCTACGAGAAAAAGGTAACGGTTTCTGTGACAGATTCCATCGGCGATCAGACTTAAGGAGGAAAATGATATATGAAAACATTGATGCTCGGCAACGAAGCAGTTGCCAGAGGTCTCTATGAGGCAGGCTGCTGTTTTGTATCCAGTTATCCCGGGACACCCAGTACGGAGATGACTGAGTATGCGGCAAAATATGAAGAATTGTATGCGGAGTGGGCACCCAATGAAAAGGTAGCTCTTGAAGCGGCGTTTGGCGCTTCTCTGACAGGGAAGCGGAGTTTCTGTGCCATGAAGCATGTGGGCTTAAATGTGGCGGCAGATCCGCTTTTTACGATTTCCTATACCGGTGTGAATGCAGGACTCCTGATCGGTGTGGCAGATGATGCCGGTATGCACAGTTCCCAGAATGAACAGGATTCCAGACATTATGCGCAGGCGTCCAAAATACCGATGTTGGAGCCTTCCGATTCTGCGGAGGCGCTTGCCTTTGTAAAGCTTGCCTATGAGCTTTCCGAAGAATATGATACGGCGGTCCTTATGAAGATGTGTACCCGTGTCAGTCATTCTCAGAGTGTCGTAGAGACAGGAGAGCGGGTGCTTCCGGAGCAAAAAAAGTACGAAAAGAACCCTGCGAAATATATTATGATGCCGGGCAATGCAAAGAAACGCCATCCGGAGGTGGAGGCGCGTACGAAAGCGCTGACGGCCTGGGCGGAGACGGCAGATATCAACCGGATTGAAGAAGGCGGCGACAAGTCTTACGGCATCATTACTTCTTCCACCTGTTATCAGTATGTGAAGGAGGCATTTGGTGATACATATCCTGTCCTGAAGCTGGGGATGATCTGGCCTATGCCGGAGCAGAAGATTAAGGACTTTGCGGCTTCTGTCAACAAGATTGTGGTTGTGGAAGAACTGGATGGTTTTATCGAAACACACTGTAAAAATCTGGGACTTTCGGTATCCGGAAAAGAGTTGTTTTCCAATATCGGGGAACTGAGTCAGAATCTGGTGAAGGAGAAATTAGGCGGAAGCGTACAGGAAGGCGTTTCGCTGAAAGAAGATATTCCGGCCAGACCACCTGTGATGTGTGCGGGATGCCCTCACCGGAGCATTTTCTATGTTCTGAAAAAAATGAATCTTACGGTGCTTGGAGACATCGGATGTTATACATTGGGAGCCGTGCCGCCTCTTGGCGCTATTGACACGACGATATGTATGGGAGCATCCGTTTCGGGGCTTCATGGTTTTGTTAAAGCCGGCGATGAGGAGAATGAAGGCAAGACTGTGGCGGTCATAGGAGATTCCACATTTATTCATTCCGGTGTCACGGGTCTGATCAATATTGCTTATAATGAGTCGAACGCAACCGTGATCATATTGGATAATTCCATTACGGGTATGACGGGGCATCAGCAGAATCCTACTACAGGTTATAATCTGAAAGGGGATCCCTGTACGAAGATAGATTTGGAGAGCTTGTGCCGTGCGGTTGGAATCAAGCGGGTGAGAGTCGTAGATCCCTATGATATGGAAGCCTGTCAGGCGGCAGTGAAAGAAGAACTTGCGGCGAAAGAGCCTTCTGTCATTATTTCTCGTCGTCCCTGTGCGTTGTTAAAATATGTGAAACATCCTGGGCCGATTTGTTCTGATTCGGAGAAATGTAAAGGCTGTAAAGCCTGTATGAATATCGGCTGTCCCGCAATCAGCATGGTGGACGGCAAAGCAAAGATTGACGCTACGCTTTGTGTGGGATGCGGGGTCTGCAAACAGCTTTGCAAATTTGATGCACTCGGATAGGAGATAAGGTTGAAAATTGGAAATTTTCAACCGCGAGTTTTGTCTGACGACCAAAACTCGTAGACTGAGAGATATAAAGATGGAAATTGGCCATAGCGGGGAAAGCAGCACGGCCGGAATGGAGATGGAAGATGGAAACAAAGAATATTATGATCGTAGGTGTGGGAGGACAGGGAACACTGCTTGCAAGTAAACTCTTAGGACGTCTGCTTCTTAGCAGGGGCTATGACGTGAAAGTCAGCGAAGTACATGGTATGAGCCAGCGTGGCGGAAGTGTTGTTACTTATGTAAGATGGGGAGACAGGGTCTGTTCTCCCATTATAGACAAGGGACAGGCGGATTGTATTCTCTCTTTTGAACTTCTGGAAGGGGCACGTTATACGGAATATTTAAAACCGGGCGGCAGGCTTATCGTCAACAGCCAGCAGATTAATCCGATGCCGGTAATCGCGGGCATGGCGGTCTATCCGGAGAATCTGAAGGAGAAACTTGGAGCGATCGGAATCGATGTGGATGCGTTCGATGCGCTGGCTTTGGCAGAAGAAGCGGGAAACAGCAAAGCAGTTAATCTGGTACTCATGGGCAGACTCTCTCAGTATTTTGACTTCACGAAAGAAGAGTGGATGGAGGCGATAGAGCATAGTGTGCCGCCGAAATTTCTGGAGTTGAATAAAAAGGCATTTGAGCTTGGGACAGCGCGTACCGCATGACCGGGATTCGGTTGAGAGAAGGACATGATTATTAGATATAGAGAAAGGTATGGTCATTAAAGTATGGAACGGTATTATCAGAAGGAAATTGAGACTGCGGACAGGGAGCAGATTCTTGCATGGCAGAATGAGCGGCTCCTGAAGCAGGTGCGCCATGTATGGGACAACGTACCCTACTATCGTGCGAAAATGGAAGAGAAAGGGGTTACACCCGAGGATATTCAGAGCGTGGAGGATTTACATAAACTACCTTTTCTGACGAAGGACGATTTGCGGGAGGCTTATCCATATGGTCTTTTGGCAAAGCCGTTGAAAGACTGCGTGCGTATTCAGTCTACATCCGGGACGACCGGCCGCAGGGTGGTGGCTTTTTATACGCAGCATGACGTCGATCTGTGGGAGGACTGCTGTGCCCGCGCTATTATGGCGGCAGGCGGCACCGATGAGGATGTCTGTCAGGTTTCTTATGGCTATGGACTTTTTACAGGCGGTCCCGGATTGAACGGAGGAAGTCACAAGGTGGGCTGTCTGACACTACCCATGTCATCGGGCAATACGGACCGCCAGCTGCAGTTTATGACAGATTTGGGTGCGACGATTCTTTGCTGTACGCCCTCTTATGCAGCTTTTCTGGCAGAGAGCATTCATGAGCGGGGGCTGCGGGATAAGATCAAATTAAAGGCTGGAATCTTCGGCGCAGAAGCATGGAGCGAGGAGATGCGCCAGGATATTCAGAACAAATTGGGAATCAAGGCCTACGATATCTATGGACTCACGGAGACGAGCGGCCCCGGTGTTTCTTTTGAGTGTAGTGAGCAGACCGGCATGCACATCAATGAGGACCATTTTATTGCGGAGATTATTGACCCGGATACGGGAGAGGTCCTTCCTGAGGGGAGCAAGGGAGAGCTGGTATTTACTTCCATTACCAAGGAAGCTTTTCCGCTTCTTCGCTATCGTACCCGTGATATCTGTGTGCTGAGCAGAGAAAAGTGTTCCTGCGGCCGTACTCATGTGAAAATGAGTAAACCTATGGGCAGAAGCGATGATATGCTTATTGTTAAGGGTGTCAATGTGTTCCCGTCCCAGATTGAGACGGTACTTTTGGAACAGGGATATCCTGCGAATTACCAGATTCTTGTGGACCGTGTCAATAATTCCGACACGTTGGAAGTGATGGTAGAGATGACGCCCGAAAACTTCTCGGATAATCTTGGTAAGATTACCGAGATGGAAAAAGGTCTGGTATCAGCGCTCAAGGCTATGCTTGGAATTTATGCCAAGGTGCGTCTGGTGGCGCCGAAGTCCATTACAAGAAGCGAAGGCAAGGCAGTCCGCGTTATCGATAAGCGGAAAATTTAAAGTGGGAGGAAACTGACTATGACAATACCTCAAATTTCTGTATTTCTGGAAAATAAGGCGGGACAGCTTGCGGATATCACGAAGATTCTTTCGGAGAATCAGGTGAACATGCGGGCAATCAATATTGCGGAGACAGCGGATTACGGTGTTCTGCGGCTTATTGTGGACGATGCGGCAAAGGCTTCTTCTATTCTTTTGGAGCAGGGATTTATTTTGACCATGACGCCGGTTGTAGGCGCAGCGGTTCCGGATACGCCGGGCGGGCTCAGCAATGTACTCGGTGTGATTTCCCGCGCTGAGATTGATGTGGAGTATATGTATTCCGTTTTTGGACAGAAGGACGGACAGGCATGTATGATATTCCGTGTAGCAGATGCAGAGAGCCTGACGGCAGTTCTTGAAAAGAACGGCATCAACACGATCAAGGGAGAAGATTTGGGACTTCACTGAAAATGTTAAATCTATGCAGTTATTAAGCGATACAAACAGTTTATGAAGGCACATGGAGGATCGCTTTGCGATTCTCCGGCGTGGGAAAGGTTCGTAGAGCGAACCGTAGAACTTCTTGGCGTCCCGTCTAATGGCGGGACGTCTTTAGAAATTCTTTTCACGTTTGTTACTGACGCTTTCTGGCTGAATACCTGTGAACCGTAGATGATCAGATATCCAAGCCCGCGCCTTGCAGCCAGAAATTCACCGATGATGACACCTACCAGGCACAGTCCGATATTGACTTTCATATTGCTGAGTATCAGGGGAACGGAACTCGGGAGGATGACTTTGAACAGAGCATCCTTTTTGGTACCGCCGAGCGTCAGGATCAGTTTGAGCAATTCGTCATCGACCTGGCAGAAACCGGTATAAAGGCTGATAATGGAGCCGAAAACGGCAACGGAGATACCGGCAACGATGATTGTTTTGGAGCCTGTGCCGAGCCAGACAATGAGAAGCGGGGCAAGAGCCGATTTGGGCAGCGAATTCAATACGACCAGATAGGGTTCCAGAATTTCAGACAGACTGCTTTGATACCAGAGCAGCATCGCGATGAAAAGACCAAGGACGGTAACGAGCAGGAAACTGACTACCGTTTCCAGCAGGGTGATGCCGGTATGCCTGAAAAAAGAAGAATCCAGAATCATTTGATACAGGTATTTCATGACCGCCGTAGGCGAACTGAAAAAGAAGATATCGATATATCCGGCCTGCGTCGCATATTCCCAGAGGAGCAGAAAGAGCAGAAGGATTAACAGGCGGAAAAAGGCAATTCTGTGATGGTGTTTCCTGTGAGCCAGAATAAATGCCTCCTGGTTCGTCAGGTCAGTTTTGGGTTTTTGGTTCAGAGAGATCATCTGACAGCTCCTTCCATAAAAGATTGAAATAAGTCTGATAGACATCCGTATTGCGTATGGAGAGCGGAGAGGTACGCTCGATATCGTAATGAATCGGTAGTTCATATTTTGTCGTGGCGGGCCGTTTGGAAAGCACGATAACGCGGTCCGCAAGAGTAATGGCTTCCGACAGGTCATGAGTGATGAGGATTGCCGTTTTTCCTGTGTTTCTGATAATATTGCCGATGTCCGCGGACACGGTCATCCGGGTCTGAAAATCCAGAGCGCTGAAAGGTTCATCCAACAGCAGCAAGTCGGGTCTTATAGCCATTGTACGGATGAGAGCGGCACGCTGACGCATACCGCCGGACAACTCGGAGGGTTTTTTGTCTTTAAAAGCATAGAGCCCGTAGTCCTGCAAAAGTTGTACAACAAAATCTATATTTTCTTTTGTCATATTTTTATTTAATTCCAATCCAAGAAGTACATTCTGGTAAATTGTCCGCCATTCGAACAGATGATCATGCTGGAGCATATAGCCGACAGTGGATGCTGTGTCGAAAGAGAGGCTGCCGCTTTCGGGTTCTAACAGACCTGCGATAATGGAAAGGAGTGTGGATTTGCCACAGCCGCTCGGTCCGACGAATGCCAGAAATTCGCCCTCCGTCACCTGAAAACTGATCTTTGACAGGGCGGGCGTTTCCCCTTTGAGATTGTGATAAGAATAAGAAATATTTTCCAAAGATAAAATTGGCTGCATTCTGTTAAAGTCTCCCTGTGTTTATAAATTATTTTATGAAAGAATTGTAAAATTGTGCGAAAACGGTTACAGCCCGGCCGCCCGGCAGCACATAGTTCCCTTTGTCAGCACGCTTTCGCTCCGCGAAAAGTCGTAACGGTACTAAGTTCAAAAGCCGCAAAGCGGCATTTTCACCAAAGTACAAGACTACTTTCAGTAGTCGACGCTTTTCAAGAGCTTCCGTCAGGAAACTATGTGCTGTCGGGCAGCCGGGCTGTAACCGTTTTCATATGGATAGTATCCATAAAAAACAGTTTTGATTGAAAAAGTTGGTTTTTTATGGTATCATCAAATTCAGATTTAATAAAACAATTGCCCGGATTTATGGGTCAGGCAGAACTGGAGGTAACTATGGCACAGCTATGGGGCGGGCGTTTCACAAGAGAAACCGATAAGCTCGTATATAACTTTAATGCTTCCATCAGCTTTGATAAGAAGTTCTATAAGCAGGATATCGAGGGGAGCATTGCGCATGTCGTCATGCTTGAAAAGCAGGGAATTTTGACGAAAGAAGAGAAAGATGCGATCGTAAAAGGACTGACCGGAATCCGGGAGGATGTGGAGAGCGGTGTTCTGCAGATTACGGAAGAATATGAGGATATTCACAGTTTTGTGGAAGCGAATCTGATCGAACGGATTGGTGAAGCAGGGAAAAAGCTGCATACCGGAAGGAGCCGTAACGACCAGGTAGCATTGGATATGAGATTGTATATAAGAACGGAAGTTCTTACCGTAGATGAACTGCTAAAGGAGCTGCTTGAAACGCTGCTTCGGCTCATGGAAGAAAATACGGAAACTTATATGCCCGGATTTACACATTTACAAAAGGCACAGCCGGTTACGCTGGCGCATCATATCGGTGCCTATTTTGAAATGTTCAAGAGAGACAGGCTGCGGTTAAAGGACATTTATGGCAGGATGAATTATTGTCCGCTTGGAGCCGGCGCGCTTGCGGGAACGACCTATCCGCTCGACCGGTATTACACGGCGTCGCTGCTCGGCTTTGAGGCACCTACATTAAACAGCATGGATTCGGTTTCCGACAGGGATTATGTCATCGAGTTCCTTTCGGCGCTTTCGACGATCATGATGCACCTGAGCAGGTTCTGCGAGGAAATCATTATCTGGAATTCCAACGAATACCGGTTCGTGGAAATCGATGATGCCTATGCAACGGGAAGCAGCATCATGCCGCAGAAGAAGAACCCTGATATTGCAGAACTGATTCGGGGAAAGACGGGCCGCGTATATGGGGCGCTGATTTCCATACTGACGACGATGAAGGGGATTCCGCTGGCTTACAATAAGGATATGCAGGAGGATAAGGAACTGACCTTTGACGCCATTGATACGGTAAAAGGTTGTCTTGCCCTGTTCGAGGGCATGGTCAGAACGATGAAGTTCAACCCTTCTGTTATGGAGAAAAGTGCGGCGATGGGCTTTACCAATGCGACGGATGCAGCGGATTATCTGGTCAGCAAAGGGGTGGCGTTCCGGGATGCCCACAGCATCATCGGGAAGCTGGTATTATACTGCATTGATAAAAATTGCAGCATCGATGACCTGACGATTGAAGAATTGAAAGAAATCAGCCCGGTTTTTGAAGAAGATGTTTATGAGAAGATCAGTTTGAAGACTTGCGTGGAGAAAAGGCTGACGCTCGGTGCGCCCGGACCGGAAGTCATGCGAAAGGTCATTCAGAAAGAAAAAGAGTATCTTACAGCCGATTGGTATCATGAAATGAAGATACCAGCAGAACTGTAGAATAAAGTGGAGGAGAGGATAAAAATGGAAAAATTAAAAGTAGGTATTTTAGGCGGAACAGGTATGGTAGGGCAGCGGTTTATTTCTCTGCTGGAGAACCATCCATGGTTTGAGGTAACGACAATTGCGGCGAGTCCGCGTTCAGCCGGTAAGACTTATGAAGAAGCGGTAGGCGATAGATGGAAAATGACGACGCCGATGCCGGAAGCCGTGAAGAAACTTGTCGTATTAAATGTGAACGACGTGGAAAAGGTCGCTTCGGAAGTGGATTTCGTATTTTCTGCAGTCGATATGACGAAAGACGAAATCAAAAAAATCGAGGAAGCTTATGCGAAGACAGAAACACCCGTTGTTTCCAATAACAGCGCCCACAGATGGACGCCCGACGTGCCGATGGTCGTACCGGAAATCAACCCGGAGCATTTTGATGTGATTGAATCCCAGAAGAAGAGACTGGGCACACAGAAAGGCTTTATCGCCGTGAAACCGAATTGTTCCATTCAGAGTTATGCGCCCGTTTTAACGGCATGGAAAGAATTTGAGCCTTACGAGGTGGTGGCTACGACTTATCAGGCGATTTCCGGGGCCGGAAAGACGTTTAAGGACTGGCCTGAAATGGTCGAAAACGTAATTCCCTATATCGGCGGGGAAGAGGAGAAGAGCGAGAAGGAGCCGCTTAGAATCTGGGGGAAAATTGAGAACGGAGAAATCGTTCCTGCCGCGGAACCTGTCATTACCTGTCAGTGCATCCGTGTACCGGTTCTGAACGGACATACGGCGGCCGTATTTGTAAAATTCAGAAAACAGCCGACAAAAGAGCAGCTGATCGAAAAATTAAAAGCTTATAAGGGGCTTCCGCAGGAACTGGAACTTCCGAGTGCACCAAAACAGTTCATTCAGTACATGGAAGAAGATAACAGGCCGCAGGTGAAGCTGGATGTTGATTTTGAGAACGGTATGGGCATCAGTGTCGGACGGCTTAGAGAAGACAGTGTATACGACTGGAAATTTATCGGTCTTTCCCATAATACGGTGCGCGGCGCCGCAGGCGGTGCGATTCTGTGTGCGGAAACGCTGAAGGCGAAGGGGTACATAGGGTGAAAAGAACTTCTAAGGCTCGCACCAGTGGGTGCTTCGCCAAGAAGTTCTACGATTTGCCATAGGCAAATCTTTTTCACCCGAGAGAATGCCCGAAATACGGGCATTCTCCCTGACAGATTTGTCTGGCTTTGGATTTGAGATGCCGCGGAGAGGCATTCTTTTTGACAAGTGAGATTGTCATGAGCTTGCTTGTTTTGGAATTTGGGCTGCGGTATGACCGTGGTATGGGGGTCGTGTTATTTTTAGGAGATTGGTATGGATGATTTGCGGGGGCAGATAGAATTACTGAGTTCTGTGAACAGGAAGCTGATGAAGGATGTCAAAATGCTTCATCTGATCTGTGAAACGTCGAACAGCGCTTTTCTTTATTACAATTACGAAGAGGATACTGTTCAGACGATTGCGAACTGGGATTATTTCTTTGATTTTCAGGTGAAAAGCAAAGAGGACTTTTCCAGATTTTATGACTGTGTGGAAGAAAAATACGTTACGCCGCTGAGGGAAGCACTTTTTATCGAAAAAAGAGGGATGAAATCCACGGCAATCGATGTTAAGATGAAAGACGGCAGAATGTGGGTCGAAGTAGAGATAACGGTCATTTATGATGAAGCAGGCCATCCGGCGGATAAGATCATCCGTTTCAAGGATGTAACAAAATTCAATTCACAGAATGACGAATTAACCTATATGGCGTATTACGATCTCCTGACGGGATTATATAACCGCAACTATTTTGTTCGTCTTCTCGGCGAGTTTGTGCGCCGGGCGAAAGAAGAAGAATGTAAAGTGGCCGTTATGTTCATTGATCTGGACGATTTTCGGAAAATGAGCGATGAGCTTGGTATCATTATCGGGGACGAAATCGTACAGACTTTTGGACAGTTTTTGGCAGACTTTGGAGATGAGAATATTGTGATATCTCATTTTAACGGAGATATTTTCTGTATTGCTGTTTATCATCCTGATGGAGACAGAAGCGTGGAGTCGGTCTATGCCAGAATATCGGAAAGATTGCAAAGGCCGTTTCGTTTGAGCAGTGGACAGGAGATTTTTTTGACCATCAGCGTCGGCATTGCGGAATATCCGGAAGCGGCTTCCGATACACTGGATCTGATCAATTGTGCAGAAATTGTTATGTTCCGGGCAAAAGAGAACGGAAAAGGCAGGATTCAATATTTTGACGGTTCCATTCTGGAAGATTTTTTAAAGAATGTAACGATTGAAAATAAATTGAAGGAAGCTGTTTTTTCACAGAATTTCACATTATATTTTCAACCGCAGTTCCATACTGCCGACAGAATATTGCGGGGCGTGGAAGCGCTGATCCGGTGGAAGGATGAGACCGGCAAGTCGATCAAGCCGGATGTCTTTATACCGATTGCGGAGAAGAACGGCACGATTGTTCCCATCGGAACATGGGTCATGGAGGAAAGCGTCCGCATTTACGCGGAGTGGAAAAGGAAATATCATTATGCCATGATTCTTTCGCTGAATATTTCGGCAATTCAATATAAACAGCCGGATTTCGTCGATAAGGTCATGCAGATTCTTGGAAAATATGATATTTCTCCGGAGGAGATTGAACTGGAAATTACGGAGACGATTCTCATTGATAATTTTAAAGAGGTGACGGAGAAACTCGTTACATTACGGAATATGGGTGTTAAAATATCGTTAGATGATTTCGGAACGGGATATTCTTCCCTCTCCTATTTAAAAGGACTGCCAATCGATACGCTGAAAGTGGATAAATCTTTTATCGATACGGTCATCACAGATGAGAATACAAGAATCATAACGGAATCCATTATTTATATGGTGAAAAAACTGGGCTTTGAAACGATTGCGGAAGGAGTGGAGACACAGGAGCAGTTCGACTACCTGTCTGCAATCGATTGTGATAATATACAGGGGTATTATTTAGGAAAACCAATGCCGCCGGAAGAAATCGAAGAATTGCTTGCAGAAATGCTTGCATGAATGATAACTTGGCAGGAATGAGGGGTTTTTATGTTAGCAGGCAGGATAGCGGAATTACAATATCTGGAGCAGTATTATGAAAAAGCAGGCAGCCAGATTCTTGTTGTATATGGACAAAAGCATATCGGAAAAACTGCTCTTTTAAAAGAATTTTCGAAAGAAAAACAGAGCCATTATTATCTGGCAAAGCCCTGTTCGGAGCGGGAGCAGTTGTATCAATGGGGGATGCAGCTCCGCAGCGCCGGCATGGAAACAAAGGAATTTCCGGATTTTTCGGATATTTTCAATTCTGTTTGTGCCGGGGGCGGCAAAAAACTCATGATCATCGATGAATTTCAGCATATCGCCAAAACGAGTGAACGTTTTATGAGCGGGCTCGTGCAGTTTTTAAACGCTCTGGATGAAAAAAACGGTGTGATGGTCCTGCTTAGCAGTTCGGCAATTGCCTGGGTCGAGAACAGCATGATCACCAGAATCGGAGAGGCGGCGTACGCGCTGTCCGGTCTGTTGAAGATACGGGCCATGTCTTTTGTCGATATTGTACATCGTTTCCCCAATTTCAGAATAGAGGAGTGTGTGGAAGCATACTCTATTCTGGGCGGTTTTCCGGGGTTGTGGAATCAGTTTGATGACAAATTGACGATACAGCAGAATATCTGTCGGCATATTTTGAACAGGGACAGTTATCTGTTCGAAGAATGGGACCGTATGGTGGCGGAGCAGTTACGGGAAACGAGCGTCTATAATACGATTCTTGCGGCCATTGCTTCCGGAAAATACAAGTTAAATGATATCTATCTCCACACGGGCTTTTCGCGTGCCAAGATCAGTGTGTACTTGAAAAATCTCATGGAACTGGAACTGGTGGAGAAAGTTTTTTCCTATGATATGGCGGATAAAGAAAATGCGCAGAAAGGGCTCTACCGGATCGTTCATCCCTATGTTAATTTCTATTTTACCTATATGTATCCATACATGAGCGCCTTGCAGACGATTTCGGTGGGTGAATACTATAATCGGTTTATTTACCCCGTTTTCAGGAAATATGTGTCCGGCTGCTTCAAGCAGGTATGTCGTGAACATCTTGAAAAGTTGAATAAACGGGGCAGACTTCCAATACATTTTGAGAAGAGCGGTGAATGGGTCGGCAAAGAAGGTACGATTGATGTCATTGCGCAGGACGTGGAGGGCAGGACCCTGATCGCACTCTGTAACTGGGAAAAGGCGATGATGACCTATGAAGACTATGAGTGGCTGTTATCTTATGCCAGAAAAGCAAAGTTAGGCGTGGATTATATTTATTTGTATACGGCCTCCGGTTTCGACGAAAGACTGGATTTGGAGGCGAAAGTGAAAAAGAATTTGAAATTGGTACAGATCACGGATATTTAAAAAATATCCAATATGAGGAATTATGAAAAAAAATTTGTTTATTGCAGAAAAGCCCAGCGTTGCAAGGGAATTTGCAAAGGCTTTGAAGTATCGGATGAGCAACCGGGACGGCTATATGGAGTCCGATGAAGCGGTGGTGACATGGTGCGTAGGGCATCTTGTCACGATGAGTTATCCGGAAGCTTATGACGAAAAATATAAAAGATGGTCCCTTGATACGATTCCTTTTATCCCGGAGGAATTTAAATATGAGGTCATCGACGGTGTAAAAAAACAGTTTCAGATAGTAAGCGGGCTCCTGAACCGTGAGGATGTAGAGACGATTTATGTCTGCACCGACTCCGGAAGAGAAGGGGAGTATATTTACAGGCTGGTGGAACAGCAGGCGCAAGTGACAGGAAAAGCCCGAAAAAGAGTCTGGATCGATTCCCAGACGGAAGAAGAAATCCTGCGCGGCATCCGGGAAGCGAAAGACCTGTCAGCCTATGATAATCTGAGCGATGCGGCTTATCTGCGCGCGAAGGAAGATTACCTGATGGGTATTAATTTTTCCAGAGTGCTGACATTAAAATACAGTTATCCTGTCAAGTCCTATTTAAAAGCTGACAAGGCTGTCATATCTGTAGGACGGGTCATGACCTGTGTGCTCGGTATGGTGGTCAACAGAGAACGGGAAATCCGGGAATTTGTGAAAATACCTTTTTATCGTGTGCTGGCGGATATCGACATCCGGGGCAGAAAATGCAGTTGTGAATGGAAGGCCGTAGAAGGTTCCCGCTATTTCGCATCGCCCCTGCTTTATAAGGAGAACGGCTTTCAGAAAAAAGAGACGGCGCAGGAACTGATTCAATATTTGTCGGAAGAACCCATATCCGAACCCGTGCTCCAGAGCATGGAAAAGAAGAAAGAAACGAAAAATCCACCGCTTTTATACAATCTGGCAGAGCTGCAGAACGACTGCTCCAAGTTGTTCAAAATAAGCCCAGATGAAACGCTGCGGATCGCACAGGAATTATACGAAAAAAAACTGACCACTTACCCGAGAACGGACGCGAGAGTGCTGTCTACGGCGGTCGCAAAGGAAATCTATAAGAATATCGGCGGCCTGAAGCAATATGACATCGTCAGGGAACTGGCGGAAGAGGTTCTCGCAAAAGGCAGTTATAAAAATATTGCAAAGACCCGTTATGTCAATGACAAGCAGATTACCGACCATTACGCCATCATTCCGACCGGACAGGGCTTCAACAGTCTGGGAAGCCTGAATCCGACTGCGGCGAAAGTTTATGAGTGCATTGTCAGAAGATTTCTGAGCATTTTTTATCCGGCGGCCGTTTATCAGAAAATCAGCCTGAAAGTGGAAATCAAAGGAGAAGTCTTTTTTTCCAATTTCAAGGTGCTTGCAGAGAGCGGCTATTTAAAGGTATCGCAGTATTCTTTTACCGCAAATAAGGCGGGAAAGGGGGCGGAGCCGAAATCTACGGAAGAGGATAAAAAAGAAGACGGTGCGGAAAACGGGCAGACCGAGGAAGCTTGTGACGAGTCTTTCATGGAAGTTTTGAAAGGATTAAAAAAAGGCGAAAAGCTTGCGCTGCAGGAATATACGATCAAGGAAGGCGAGACGACGCCGCCGAAACGTTATAATTCCGGCTCCATGATTTTGACGATGGAAAATGCCGGTCAGTTCATAGAAGATGAAGAACTGCGTGCCCAGATTAAGGGAAGCGGTATCGGTACTTCCGCAACGAGAGCGGAAATTTTAAAAAAACTCGTACATATCCGGTATCTGGATTTAAATAAGAAAACGCAGGTCATTACGCCGACGCTGCTTGGCGAAATGATTTATGAGGTGGTTTCTTCCTCTATCAAACCGCTCCTCGACCCGCGGCTTACGGCCAGCTGGGAGAAGGGCTTGAATCTCGTAGCCGATGGTTCTATTTCGGCGGAAGAATATATGCACAAACTGGATGATTTTGTGACGAGAAGGACAAATATTGTGAAGCAGATGAATAACCAGGCGACATTGAATGCCCGATTCCGTTATGCCTCGCAATTTTATAAAAAATAATAGGGAAATTTCCCTGAAAAACTTTTTAGGAAGGAAAAGGAGAAAAAAGATGTCAACAGGATTAAAAGATGTTATAATTAAAGAGCTTTATACATTGGAGGAAACGATAGCGAAGGATGTCTTTGCGGATGTGACCTATCCGTGGGAGGTCTTACCGAAGATCGGTGAGTTCATCGTAAAACTTGGCAATACGCTTCCGGAAGATAAGTTCGAGAAAAAGGGCGAGAATGTCTGGATCGCGAAATCTGCCAAAGTGTATCAGTCGGCTTGTATCAACGGTCCGGCAATTATCGATGAAGAAGCGGAAATCAGACATTGTGCTTTTATCAGAGGAAATGCCATTGTCGGCAAGGGGGCAGTCGTTGGAAATTCCACGGAACTGAAAAACGTTATTTTGTTCAATAAGGTGCAGGTTCCTCATTACAATTATGTGGGGGACAGTATTTTGGGCTTTAAGGCACATATGGGCGCAGGCTCCATTACATCCAATGTAAAAAGCGATAAAACGCTGGTAGTTGTGAGGGCAGGGGAAGAGAAGATTGAGACCGGACTTAAAAAATTCGGAGCAATGCTCGGCGATCATGTGGAAGTCGGCTGTAATTCGGTTTTAAATCCGGGTACGATCATCGGAAAAGAATCCAATATTTATCCTGTTTCCATGGTAAGAGGATTTGTTCCCGCGCACAGCATCTACAAAAAGCAGGGAGAAGTAGCCGCCAAGAGGGATTAAATTTCTTTTCAAACTATTGAATGAACGTCCGCAGAAGCGAACAAGGGGTGGAAATATGGCAATAGAAGAAATGAATGTTGAAAATTTTGGCTCCATGATAAACAATATCATTGCCGGTATCTGTTTTTTCGAATATGAGAACAGAGAATTGACGCCGATTTTTGTCAATGATGGTTTTTTTCGTATGCTTGGTTATTCCAGGATGCGTGGAATGCAGTATCTGAAACATGTCAGGATGAGTATTATTCCGGAAGATCTGCCGATTTTTGAACAGGGTATCGAAGATGTACTGAAAGATGACGGTTCTATTGAAGTGGAATTTCGTACCGTAACGGCGAACGGCGGTCTTAGATGGCTGCAGGTACGGGGCAACCTGTATGCCCGAGAGGGTGCCAAGTATATTATCGTTTGTGTGATTCAGGATATTACGGAGAAAAAGAGCGTGGAAGAAGAGCTGCATCAGCAGGCGGAACGCTTACATATTCTTCTGGAAGCCGAAGGAGAGAAGATCATTGACTATAATGCCAAGACGGATGTACTGATTATAAAGAATTCCAGTGAGTATGCGTCTACCGGAGAACTGATCATAAACAGATATATGCAGCAGTTCGATGAGATGAACTTTTTCGGCGGGGATATCGATGATAATACCATTTTCGGCGAGGATCGGGAGAATTATAAAGCAATCTGGAACGGTCTTTTGCGTTCCCCCAAGCATGATACCATCGAAGTCAGGACCAAGAAATTTGATGATGATTATACCTGGTATCAGATGAATCTGACTTCGCTTCTCGGTGCGGAAGGATATGTCACGAGAATCGTAGGACGGCTGATCAATATTCACGAAAAGAAATTGCATGAGCTCAATTTGCAGCTTCGCGCACAGAGAGATGCCTTGACCAATCTGAATGAAAAAGATGCGGCAATAAGGCTGATCGGGAATGCTCTTCGGGAAGAAAATACAAGTTCTGTTTTAAGTGTTCTGATGATCGTCGAACTGGATAATATTCAAAATGTGAATGATTTGCTGGGACAGGCGCAATGCGGGAAAATCATGATGGAAACAGGTATACAACTCAACGGGATTGCCAGGGGAAGCGATGTGCTCGGAAGAATTGATGCCGACAGATTTATTGTGTATATCAGGAATCTTGATAATCTGTCCGATATTGACAGGATTGCTGCCGATTTAGTGGATAATCTTCATTTCAGGCTGCCTTATCAGAAAAAAGAGATTGAGGTGAGCAGCCGCGTTGGCATTGCCATTTTTCCCTATCACGGAATTACTTACGATGAGCTTTATGAGAAAGCGAACAGAGCCTTGAGCAGAGTAAGGACGAGAGGCAGGAGCGGGTATCGTATTTACGATGCGGCAGTTACGACTGCTTATCATGCACTCAGAAAGAATAAAAATATAGCCTATGACCCGGAGAAGGGTATGGAACTTGGCTGGAATACGGAAGATATGGTAATGAATATCCTTTTTGAAGGAAATGTCATGGAAGCCGCATTACAGTCTGCTATTGAACTGATCACGGTCCATTACAGATTTCACAGGGGTTATATCTGCGGAAACGAAGGTGGCGGCCTGCCGCTTTCCACGCAGGTGCAGTTCTCCGTTCATGGCTATGAAATGAAAGATGAGAAAAAAGAGCATTATGAGCTTCGACGTGTCGTTTATGAGGTTTTATATGATTCCTTCAAGAATTGCAGCGTGATTCATGAATATGATATGCCGGTGGAGGAACTTCGGTATTATCTCCAGTCGGAAGGAATCAAAAGTATGCTGTATTATCCGATTACGTCAAAGGGAGCGTTTCTTGGAGCCATCATTTTTGAGAACCATGAAGATGTACAGCTGGAATTTGAAAATAGTGTAATGGAAGAACTGCGTTCGCTGTTCAGAATTCTGGAGGCGCATATTCTGCAGATTGGCCTGATGGACCGGCTGCATGATTTTGCAACACAGATAGCGATGCTGGACAATCTGGACAGTTATGCGTATATTATCAATACTGATACATACGAAATCGGATTTGTTAATAAGAAGGTCCTGATGCAGACGCCGGATGTTAAGATCGGTGATATCTGTTATAAAGCAATCCAACATAAGGATGCACCCTGTGAGGATTGTATTTTCAAGAAGATGAATAAGCAGGATCCGCACGCGAGATGTACGGAAGAGATGTTCAATTATTCACTTCGTTGTTGGTGCAGGTGCAGCGCGAGCTGGATGGAGAACAGGGAAGAGAATAAGCTTGGTCTGGTCAATGCCATTGATATCTCGGAATATTTCATCGGATAGGCAGGGACAGTCATAAATCATTCTAACGGAAATTCTATCGGAAATGATAGAAAGGACTGGATTTTTCGTCTGTAATATGCGAAAATAGAAACAGCGGTTATGACAGATTATGGAAGGTCTTCTATATAATCTGTTATCAAATATTATTACATAATCGAAAGGAGTTATCACATGATTTATTCAAAAGAAGTTGAAGAAATGTGTACCGTAGCACAGGGCGTACATCATGGCTGTGCTCCAATCCCAGAAGAAGCAAAATGGGTTCAGGCAAAAGAAGTAAAAGATATTTCCGGTTTGACACACGGTGTAGGCTGGTGCGCTCCTCAGCAGGGTGCATGTAAGCTGACTCTGAACGTAAAAGAGGGTATCATTCAGGAAGCTTTGGTTGAGACGATCGGATGTTCCGGTATGACACACTCAGCAGCTATGGCGTCTGAAATCCTGCCGGGTCTTACCGTTATGGAAGCGCTGAATACAGACCTTGTATGCGACGCTATCAATACAGCGATGAGAGAGCTGTTCTTACAGATTGTTTATGGACGTACACAGTCCGCTTTTTCGGAAGAAGGTCTTCCCGTTGGCGCTGGTCTTGAGGACTTGGGAAAAGGTCTGAGAAGCCAGGTAGGTACGATGTATGGTACTTTGAAAAAAGGTCCTCGTTACCTTGAAATGGCAGAAGGTTATGTAACAGGCATTGCACTCGATGCAAATGATGAGATTATCGGTTACAAATTTGTAAGCCTCGGCAAGATGACAGACTTCATCAAGAAGGGTGATGACCCGAATACTGCATATGAAAAAGCATGTGGACAGTATGGCCGCGTTGATGATGCTGTTAAGATTATCGATCCAAGATGCGAATAAAAGGAATGAAGTGAGGGATTCGTACGAAAAATAAACAGGAGGAATAAGATAAGATGGCTTTATTTGAATCATATGAAAGAAGAATTGACAAAATCAATTCAGTATTAAATACTTACGGCATTTCTTCTATCGAAGAAGCTGAGAAAATTACAAAAGATGCTGGCTTGGATGTTTATGAGCAGGTTAAGAAAATCCAGCCAATCTGCTTTGAGAACGCATGCTGGGCTTATACGGTAGGCGCAGCGATTGCAATCAAAAAAGACTGTAAGAAAGCGGCTGACGCTGCTGCAGCAATCGGAGAAGGTCTTCAGGCATTCTGTATTCCCGGTTCCGTTGCTGATACAAGAAAAGTAGGCCTCGGCCATGGTAATCTGGGCAAGATGTTATTAGAGGAGGAAACAGACTGCTTTGCATTCCTGGCAGGTCATGAGTCCTTTGCAGCTGCAGAAGGTGCAATCGGTATCGCAGAGAAGGCAAATAAAGTACGCCAGAAACCGCTTCGTGTAATTCTGAACGGTCTCGGCAAAGATGCAGCGAAAATTATTTCCAGAATCAACGGATTTACGTTTGTTGAGACAGAATATGATCCGTACACGAATGAAGTAAAGGAAATCGAAAGAATCGCATATTCCGAAGGACTTCGTTCTAAAGTAAACTGCTACGGCGCTAACTCCGTTCCGGAAGGCGTTGCGATCATGTGGAAGGAAAACGTTGACGTTTCTATCACAGGTAACTCCACCAACCCGACGAGATTCCAGCATCCGGTGGCAGGTACATACAAGAAAGAAAGAACAGAAGCCGGAAAGAAATACTTCTCCGTAGCTTCAGGCGGTGGCACAGGACGTACACTTCATCCGGATAATATGGCGGCAGGTCCTGCTTCCTATGGTTTCACGGATACACTTGGACGTATGCACTCCGATGCGCAGTTCGCAGGTTCTTCTTCCGTACCGGCACACGTTGAGATGATGGGTCTGATCGGTATGGGTAACAACCCGATGGTTGGCGCTACGGTAGCTGTGGCTGTTTCGATCGAGGAAGCGGCAAAAGCGGGCAAATTTTAATTAAATTGTACGAAATAAAAATATCATATAAAGACAGAGAAAACGCCGCAATTCTTTTGAATTGTGGCGTTTTTAAACACAATATCAGCGCATTTTGCTGAAACCTAGTGGTTGGTGCGACGGAGGCGCATTTTGCGCTCCCACCATAACGGAAAGAGAAAAAGGCTTGAAACTGCGCGGGCTCTGAGGGTTCTGCGTTTATGGTGTTTAAGATAAATCGAGATAATTTGACTTGATAGTAACCGAGTAGTAACCATATAGTAACCGCCGATAGTAACTGATTTTAAAAATAATGATACAATTTAAAAGAGAGAGAAAGAGCATAGAAAGATTATGATAAAACAAAAAATTTAAAATATCTTGTCGTATAGAAATGCCCGTGTTATACTGTGGGAAAGGAAACAGTCGTGTTGCAAGGTGGTAGCCTCCCAAACTTGAAAAAGAGGGGAGGTGGTGCAGATGAGTACATACGAAGTTTTAACATTGTTAATACTGTTCGGAACGTTTCTTGTCGCATTGCTTGCCTATATAGATAGGAACAACAAGCGAAAATAAATAAGCCTACCTTGTCACTTGCCCGGTGAAGGTAGGCTTTTAATGCTACTGGAGGTCAACCACTTTGTGGGCGGCTGCTTCCTTTATGTCTATAATATAACATGCTAGACAGGGAAATTCAAGTTAGTTATGAGATAATTTGAAATAAATCAAGATAATTTGAGTTGATAGTAACCATATAGCAACCAAACAAAGTTGAAAGTACCGTAAAATGATATGCTCCCCATATGGTAGACAATGGAAATATCCAAAACTATCATAT
>CAMWXB010000049.1 GCA_947178125.1 uncultured Lachnospiraceae bacterium
CCGGATCATTTTCCCTATGGGCTGGATTCGGATGCCTCTTTGGGAAATATGCCGTATTTATCTGAACTATATGGTTATCCAGTGAACACCTATGAGGAGCGGGACAGAAGCCGTGCTATTATCTGGTGCGGGGCGTTTGAAGATAATGAGCCGATTATTGTCGATACACCTGCCTCTTCCGTAGACATACTTCCGACATTGTGTAATCTCTTTGGTGTGGAATGGGATTCCAGGCTTTATGTGGGAAGGGATGTGCTTTCAGATGCGCTCCCGCTTGTTTTTTTTGGAAATTATGACTGGAAGACTGACTTAGGACATTATAGTGCATCCAGGAATATTTTTACGCCGACAGATGAAAATGCTGTCATTCCGGAAGATTATGTAAAGCAGATATCCAGTATGGTGAGAAATAAAATGACATTTTCCAAGTCTGTGCTCAGCTGCGATTATTATACGCATGTTTATGATGCGCCATCAGAGTCGGAATGATATGAAAAGTTTTGGTTTATAGCTAAATGGAAGGTGAAGGTAGTAGAAAATGCGGAAAAAAGAGATCATAATCATAATATCATTGCTCGTATTTTGGGGATGCGCAGCGTATTTGACCAGAGATAATAAGGGAAGTGGTGAAGATTCGGTCTTGCAGCCTATAATTGGTGGGGAATTGCTGGTCAGTTCAAAGGGCGGGTATCATTCTGTGGAAATATATAAGCTGGAAAACATGTTAATTATCAATGCGGAATCGGAAACGGAATTTTTTGATGACACACAGTTAACAGTGGAAACACAAGGCGATATATCGCCGGAAGATATTGAGATTATATGGATGACGATAGGCGGCGGAACAGAAGAAACAGAGAATAATGATTTTATCATTGCGGAGATAAAAATATATGAAGATGATGAACTGATTTTTGATACAAAAATAAATTTTATCAAAAAGGCAATTGAAGCGATAGGGGAAGCATTTGAAAACGAATGAAATGATATAAATCAATGAGAATTTTACGATATACGCATAAAAAGGAGCATTCAAATGAAAATGGAACAGGTTTTTTCAGAATCAGATTTATCAGAATTAGAGCAGATGCTTATAAAATCAAAGGAGCCAAAGAACCGTGTGATGCGGCTTTGGCAGAATTGGATGTGTTTTTGGCTGAAGCATACGAAAGCAATGCGGTATTGTGCGCTTGTCTGTATAATCCTATTATGTGTATTTTGTACTTTTTTTATTGTCGAACGCGAACAATTGCGGCTTTACAAATGGATGGCGTTCATTTGTGCTGTTACTGTAGTGTGGTGTATACATAAGTTCTTTACATGGGATAAGCGTGCAGAGCAGATAGACAATTTTTTGAACCCGAAAAAAGCGGTACAAAAATACCGCGAGCCTTTTGTGGTGGCAGTGGAGGAAAATATTTTACATTACAGGCAGTCGGATTTCCCAATTTCCAGTATAGACCATATCATTGCATATAAATGTTACCTGTTTATAAGGGCGAACAAAAGGTGGTGTTTCATAAAAGCGGAAGAAGAGGAAAAAGCAATGCTTTTGTCGAAGCTGCATGGTAACTCGAAGATTACTTTTACTAAAATAGATGAACCGGTTGATTTACGGCAATTCCGATAATATTTTTGATGGTACAGGCAGCGCGCGCGCCGGAACGGTTATGAAGAGGGTATAAGGTGACGGTTTGAAGGGTGAAATACGGTGAAGGATGTTTCCCGGTATATCGAGAGGATCGGGGAAATGATTGAGCGAAAACGTTATTAATTCAGGAGGAAAGATATCTCATGTGGTTCAATAACATTTATTTTATAAACGGAACAGCTTATGCCGGAAAATCTACGATAGTGAAACTGCTTACAGAAAAATATGGCGGTATTGCCTGTGAAGAGAACTATCACGACAGGCTTTTGCCTCAATTGAGCAAAGAAGAGTTTCCCTGTCTGACATATACCAGGGATTTGGAAGACTGGCATGACTTTATTAGAAGAACTCCGGCGGAATACGAAGCGTGGTTCGATGGTGCAGCCAAAGAATGCGAAACACTGGAAACCATCGCTGATCATAGCCATATTCTGATTATGCTTGCAGATCCGCAAACATCTGTGCGGCGATTTTTTGAAAGGCCGGACAGGGAGAAGCAGTTCTTATATCAATTAATTATGGAAGAGCCTGACCCGGAGTATGCGCTGAATAACTTTCGACAATGCCTGGCGCGGATTAATTCACAGGAAAGATATGACCGCTTCCTGCATTCCGGATTTCATGTAATACGCAGAGATGAGGACAGAAGTATCGAGCAGACACTGGCCATTGCGGAAAAGGCATTTGGTTTGGAACATTAACATACAGTCAAAAGGTTAGAAAAACATGAACACACCAACACTGAAAACAGAACGGCTTCTATTGCGGAAATTTACAGAAAATGATTTACAGGCTCTGTACAAAATTTTTAGCGATAAAGAAGTCAATAAATTTCTGCCGTGGTTTCCATTGAACACATTGGAAGAAGCAAGGGCATTTTATAAAAAACAATTTGAAAGTAAGTACGATCAGGAACATTCCTATAACTATGCAGTCTGTTTCAAAGAAGACGATTATCCCATTGGGTATGTCAATGTTGGAACATATGACAGTTATGATTTCGGCTATGGACTCTGTAAAGAATTCTGGCATAAGGGAATTGTTACTGAGGCGGGCAGGGCGGTTATCGAACAATTAAAAAAGGATGGTATTCCATATATTACAGCGACACATGATGTCAACAATCCGCGAAGTGGCAGCGTAATGAAGCGGCTGGGAATGTGCTATCAATATTCCTATGAGGAGCAATGGCAGCCGAAAGATTTTCTGGTCACATTCAGAATGTATCAGTTAAATCTTGATGGAAACGATAGCAGGATTTATAAAGAATACTGGAATCATTCTATGGTGCACTTTGTGGAAACAGAGTGCCTGTGATAATTCAGGAAAAATGGGCAGAATCTATACTTAAATAATGTCTGATTATGAATTTCAGACTGGAAACGGAGGTCAAATGGATTTTTCAAGAGATGATTTGGTGGAAGCAAAAAGGCAGATCGATTCGACATTGCATAAGCTAAGAGAAACGATAAAGACTTTTGAATCTAAAGAAAACGCAGAAAGATATAAGTCACAGATTACATTGGCAAAAAGGCGGGTGAAAGCCTTTGAGATTGCGAATTGGTTTATTGAAAATGAACTCGATAAATAAACAGATTCTGTGGGGCGGGAGATTCTGTCTGTTCAATCGGTATTTTCAGTATTCACTTTCTATTTCTCAAAAACAACAAAACCGCATTCGTAAGGATGGTCGCAATACAAGGTTTCCTTTTTATCAGTGTGGTATAACAATGTTTTCAGTGTGATCAGAAAATCTCCGCCGCCTGAGATGATCATAAATTCTGACAGGAAAAACAAGAGTAATTGATTTGTCACCACGGAAGCCGCTGTAGCGCCGACTCCCAAAATGAGTGTGGGCATAACGATTCCCAACAGGTATTGCCATTTTTTCAGCGGTTCCGAACAGGTGCAGTATGCAGAAAAACTGTTCCAAATGATTCCATGTATTAACTCATGCAGGATGGTCAGGCACAGGATAAGAAGGAATGCTGATAAGGCGAAAACCAAAGAAATATCATCCAAATCAAAACCATTAACATTATCATAGACCCAAAACGTCAATACCATAAATGGCAGCACGCTCAAAGGACCTGAATAATTCGCTTTCCGGATATCAATGATCATATTCTTTGCCTGATATCCCTTTTGCTGCATTTCAGAACTTAATCTTTCAAAGTATTCTTTACGCTTCAATTCTTTTTCTGTTAATTTTCTCTTATCTTTATCCCAAATAGCTCTCCTTCAAATTTGTCTAAGGGGATTATAGCACTCAGCTAAGCTTCTGGCAAATATCCTGAATCATTTTTTCATATTTGAGAATCGTCAGGATATTCTCTTCGGTAAAATTGTTATTCAGACAGGCCGTGAGTTCCTTATTGCGCAGACTGTCATACTCCAGATATTCTTCATAGGCTTTTACGCCGTCGGCTGTCAGGGAGATTACAGTATAGCGTTTATCTTCCGGATGCTTGTCTTTGCGTATGAGTCCCTTTTTAATCAGCCTTCCGGCAATCTGCGTGGCAGCGCCCTGCGTGACATTCATTTTGTGGGCGATTTCGCTCATAGTAAGGTTTTTGTCAGTTCCGATGCAAAGCAGAAAATGTATTTCCCGCAAATATAGTTTCTGTCCTTTTACATATTCCCGGTCAGTATACATGTAATTATGGTAGGCAATCGTTGCGTTGCGGGTGGCAACAATGACTTCTTTTGTAAGGTCTTCGTTTTTCATGAGGGACTCCTTTTTGTATAATTTGCTGAAAAAGTAGAAAAAACATTTGACAAGTCGTGCAAAAGTGATACAATTACTTTAGAAGCTAAAGTAATTGTATGCCAATCTGCATTACTTCCAAATATATTTTAAAGTAACATTTGGAATAATGCAATATTTTTTAAATAGATACTTTAGATGCTAAAGCGTTTGAGAGAGGAGGTGAAGCTATGATTTTCTATTTTTCGGGGACAGGAAATTCTGCGGCTGTTGCACAGACAGCGGCAAAGGAACTGGGAGATGAGGCCGTGGATATCATCGGAAAGTATGCAGGAGACTATGATCTGTCCGGTGAAGAATATTTGGGATTTGTATTTCCTGTTTACGCATGGGCGGCGCCGGAAGTGATGCTGCAGTTTGCCAAAGCAATTCCGCGGACGGATGCCTATACCTTTGCCATTGCTACTTTCAGCAATATGGCAGGCATGGCGCTGGAACAGTTTTCGGAGGTGGTGCCGCTCAAGGGTGGATTCGGAATCGTCATGCCGGATAATTATCCGATTACCGACCACATAATCGATACGAAAGAAAGCGCCATGGCAAAACTTAAGAAAGCGGAGGGACGGCTTGGCGAAGTAATATCGCGGATCAGGCATAAAGAAGAGGTATTCGATGTGAAAAGAGGTGAAGATGCGAGGGAGAATACCTACCTGAAATCTCCGGTGTTTAATGCCAGGTTGAGAACAACGAAACCATACCATGTTTCAGACGCCTGCATCGGATGCGGCTTATGCGAGAAGAAGTGTCCTGCCGGGGCGATCATGATGCGGGACGGAAAACCGGCATGGGTGAAAGAAGAGTGTTACCTGTGTATGGCATGTATCAATTATTGTCCTGCCGAGGCGATTGATTACGGCATTCACAGCAGCGGAAGGTGGAGATACTATTTTAAAGGTTTTGCGGAAGAAAATTATAAATGAGAAGGAGGGAACCTATGAATAAAATACCGATACTGATGGATTGCGATCCGGGACATGATGATGCCATAGCGATCATTCTGGCTTTGTCCAGTGAAAAGCTGAATGTGCTTGGCATTACGACAGCCTGCGGGAATCAGACAATTGAGAAAACGACTAAGAATGCACAGGGAATATGCGAATTTTTAGGACGCAGGGATATACCGATAGCCAAAGGACGGAATGCGCCGCTGCTTACGCCGGTCTACACGGCAGGGATTGCTCATGGTGAGAGCGGTCTGGACGGACCAAAGCTTCCTGAGCCGAAAGCGCCTCTTCAGGAGGAAAGCGCCGTTGTCTTTCTGGCCAAAAAGCTTGCGGAAAGCACCGAGCCTGTGGTACTTGTTCCGACGGGACCGCTGACGAACATCGCTACGCTTATTTTGTGTTATCCGCAGCTCATACCCAAAATTGATAAGATTGTCCTGATGGGCGGTTCTGTCGTCAGCGGATGCAGTGGCAGAGGGGCTTCGGAATTTAACATCATGGTCGATCCTTACGCCGCTGACATCGTGTATACGTCGGGAATACCCATCGTGATGATGGGGTTGGATGTTACGAATTTTACGACGATCGGATTTGATGAAAAAAGGAAATTCCGAAACGCCGGGCGTGTAGGAACGCTGGTGGCAGATCTGACAGATTATTTCGGGCGCGGGTTCGAGATGGTCGGTTGGTGCGGCGTGCCAATCCATGATGCCTGTACCATAGCATATCTCATCGATTCCTCTTTGTTCACCATGAAGGAGATGAATGTACGGATTGATTTGAACGGAGAGTTTACGATGGGAAGTACGGTGGGGGATTATTACGGAGTAGAGGGGCAGGAGACAAATGCCCTGGTGGGACTCGCATCTGACAGGGAACGGTTTGTGAATCTTTTGTTAGAGGCATGTGCAGGCTATGAGAAAGGAGGATGCAGCAATGAGTAAAATACCAGTGTTAATTGATACGGACGGGCAGATGGACAGTCTGTGGGGGATGATTTTAGCAAAACATTTTTTGGATGTCAAGGCAGTGACGGTATGTGCCGGGAAGAATGATAATCCGGAGCACTCATTTGATAATGCGGCAGGTTTTGCCGCCATGGCGGGGCTTGACTGTACCATATCGGCAGGAAGCCGCAGGACGGTTTTATCAAAGCGTAAACCGCCGCAGAAGAAGTTTCTGCCGGATGGGAAATGTGGCCTTAAACTCCCTTCGCCGGGCAGAGCATATGAGGAATTGCCGGCATGGGATAGAATCTATGAGGAGGCAAAAGCGGCACAGGGAGAGCTTGTCTTATTGTGTTTTGGACCGATGACGAATCTGGCAATCACAATTTTTAAATATCCGGAAGTCTGCCAGATGATCAAAAAGGTAGCTTTTGTGGGAGGAAGCTATGATTATGGCGATGCCTCTGCTGTAGTGGAGGTGAATATGGCAACAGATCCTGAAGCGGCAAGGGCGGTATTCCAGAGTGGAATCAGGATGGAGATGTACGGCTATAACGCGGAACTCAAGTCAGCCTTTACCAATGCCGAGACAGGCAGAATCGTAGATGGAGCAAACGGTCCGTATACGACGGCGTTTGCTATGAGCGGGATGTCGCATAAGCCGGACGAACCGATTTATTATGGTCCGGCATTGGCGGTCATGGGGCTTAGTATGCCGGAAAACATGACATTTGAAAGACACAATATTTTTATTGAAACAAAGAGCGATATCTGCAGGGGACGGGTAGTGCCCCTGACAATGTACACGCCGCTTGGATATGCAAAGGACACGAAAGTAGCGATGGATCTTGATAAAGAGGCATATATCAGTCTGTTGAAGGAGACACTGGCATCTTATGAAGCAATCGACTGATCCTCAGGAGGGAAAAAGGTTGAAAATTAGAAATTTTCAACCACGAGTTTGTGTCTGACGACCCAAACTCGAGCGCTGAGAAAGGAGCATGGTTATCAAAATGAACGGTAAAAAGAGAAAAAAGAAGAAGATGGACAATATGACAAAGCTGCTGATTCCTTTGGCGGTTGCGATCAATATGCTGGCTTATAACGTGCTGTATTCTACGACGATGGTCATTCTCGGAGATTCCATCGGAACGATTCTGGTGGGTGCTGTCTGTGGGCCGGGACCGGGAGCGGTAGTTGGGATTTTATCGAATCTGGTGAATGTTATCAAGAATCCCGTTATGATCGTTATGCTGCCTCTGAACGTGGCGTTTGGGGTTGTTTCAGGATATTTGTCAAGGAAAAAGATATTCATCCGTCTCTGGAAGGCGGTTCTGTGCACCCCGATTTATGGTTTTATCGGCGGATGGCTCAGCGGGAGTATTATTTTTCTGGCGATGGGCGGAGATTTCTGGGGCAATATGGCGAGCGTGTTCGTAGGTATCCCACTGTTCAATGCAGGTGTGCCCAAGTACTTTGCGATGGCTGTCGGGCAGCTTTTATTTGACTGTATCGATAAAGCGGCCTGCCTGATTCTTGTATATCTGATCATCAGGTCGCTGCCGGACCGCTTCCTGATCAAACTGCCCTATGGAAAGTATGTAACCAGCAAACAGTATGATGAATCAGAAGTTGAATTCTGAGGAAGGGAGGATTATCATGACAGATCGGGAATTTATTGAAAGCTTCAGGCATTATCAGAAAAAGGGAAACTGGTGGTGTGATTTCCATCCGATAGCCAAGCTGGTATTCTGTCTCGCTTTTGGCTTTATGTCGTTGATCGTTTTTAAATGGCAGGCAGGTCTGGCGATTTTTATTCTTGCCGGTATCATTGCGATTTTCACGCCGGCGAGGAAGACCTATTTCATTACGCTGGGCGTCATGTTCGTAGTCGGCTGCCTGTTCACGGTCGTTGTAAGACTGTATGTGCATATGGGCGACCCCGGACCTGTAGCGTTCTATCTGTTTGGGAAAGCAGTTCCGAAAGCCGCTGTCATAAGCTGTCTCGATTTGATTTTTATGATCGAAGGGTTTTTGGGAATTTTCATGACTTTTTTCCTGACCACCGAGATGCGGGATTTGTGCTACAGCTTTGAGCAGATCGGGATGTCTCCTTCCGCAACTTTCATGGTGCTGTCCACGTTTTCCGGTATTGCGTCCATCAAGGAGAAATTGAACAGTGTCAGGGAGAGCCAGCGGGCAAGAGGAATCGAAACGGAAGGCAGCCTGATCGTAAAAATAAAGTCTGTTCTTCCGGTGCTCTTTCCTGTGATCATCAGTTCCATGACAGGCGTGGAAGACAGGACACTGGCGATGGATGCCCGGGCTTTTGCTGCCAACGGAAAGCATACCGCACTCCGTAAGGTAGCGCCTGCGAAACCGGTGGAAAAACTGATTGCCGTACTGGCATTGATCATATGTGTTGCCGGAAGCATTGCGGGCAGGATATACTTATAGGAGGATAAGGATTATGGGTGTATGTATTGAGTTTCAAGATGTATCGTATGCTTATCCGCTGACCAGGAAAGCAGCGGTCCGGCATCTGAACTGTCAATTGGAAACCGGAAAATGTTATGGCGTGATCGGACCGAATGCGGGAGGAAAAACGACTTTCTGTAATCTGATGCGTGGACTGTGCCCTAATTTTTACGGTGGGATACTGAAAGGAAATGTGCTGGTCAATGGAAAGAATCTGCTGGAGTGGGAGGAGGAAGAACTGAGTGTTCAGATCGGATATGTATTTCAGGATCCTTTTGCGCAGGTCAGTGGAATCAAGGAGACGGTGTTTGAAGAAATCGGAATGGGAATGGAAAATCTCGGCGTAGAAGCGGAGGAGATGATTAAGAGGATTGTGGAGATTGCGAAGATGGTCCATGTAGATACCCTTTTACAGAAAAATCCGCTGGCTTTATCGGGCGGACAGTGCCAAAGGGTGGCATTTGCATCCATATTGGCGTTAAATTCTGACATCATCGTAATTGACGAACCGACAAGCCAGCTTGATCCCGAAGCGAGCAATGATGTTTTTGAGATCATTGACCTGTTAAAGAAGCAGGGGAAGACGGTCATCATTGCAGAGCACAAAGTTGACCTGCTTGCAGAATACTGTGACGAGATCATTGCCATTGCGGACGGGAGCATCATTGCACAGGGCTCTGCGCGGGAGGTGTTTGCCGACCCGGTACTGCGTGAAAAGGGCGTGCGGATTCCACAGGTGGTAAGCCTCGCATTGGAGATGGAAGAGGCAGGAACCCCTTTTTGCCGTATGCCGATTACGATGGAAGAAACGATCAGGATGTTAAAAGAGAAAAAGGAGGGGAAATAAAATGGCAATTGAAGTGAAGAATATTACTTTCTCCTATCCGAACAGTCAGGTAACGGCGGTGGAAAATGTGTCCATGACAATTGAAAAAGGGGAACGGGTAGCGATCATAGGGCAGAATGGCGCAGGAAAGTCTACGACGGTAAAGATCATGAACAATATTTATAAACCCACGAAAGGAACCGTCACCGTTGACGGCATTAATACAAAAAATAAGACAACAGCGCAGATCGCGCCCCATGTGGGTTATGTATTCCAGAATCCCAATGACCAGATTTTTAATGACGATGTAACAAAAGAGATTGATTATGTGCTCCGTTACTGGAAATTATCGGAGGAGGAGATCAAAAGGCGCAGGGAGGAAGCAATCGATGTGACCGGAATACGTCCTTATCTGGAAATGCATCCCTTTGACATTCCCCTTCCTATCCGGAAATTTTTAACGATTGCGGTCGTGGTGGCGGTAAGCCCGGATTATGTGATTCTGGATGAGCCAACGGCGGGACAGGACCTGTGGGGGTGCGCACAGCTAAGGACCGTTATGGACTATCTTCAAAGCAAAGGAAAAGCCGTTCTTACCATATCCCATGATATGGAGTATGTTGCGGAGAATTTTGACAGAATCATTGTGATGGCGCATAAGAATATCATTGCCGATGGCAAAACGAAAGAAATTCTTTACCGGCCGGATATCCTGAAAGAAGCCCATGTGAAACCGCCACTGTCTGCGCAGATTGCCCAGGCAATCGGAATCCGGACGAAAGTGTTGAATCTGAAGGAATTGACGGCGGCGATAAGTTAACATAATATTACGGTCGGGAGAAAGGAGCATGGTTATAAAAATGAAACTTGCGGTAGTAGGCAGCATGAATATGGACATGACGGTAACGGCAGAGCGGATTCCGAATAAAGGCGAGACCCTGTTAGGAAAAAGCATTCATTATATCCCTGGTGGAAAAGGCGCTAATCAGGCAGTAGCGATGGCGAGGCTTGGCGCGGAGGTGGAGATGTTCGGCTGTGTCGGGGATGACGAAAACGGACGCAGATTAGTGCGGAATCTGGAGCAAGAAGGAATTAAGACAGGAAACATCAGCATTTTGAAAGATACGCCGACGGGGATTGCAATGATCACGGTCGGGGAGAATGACAATACCATTATTGTTGTTCCGGGTGCGAACGGCAAAGTTGACAGAGATTATGTGGAAGGGATAAAGGAAAAACTGGAATCTTATGATATGGTGATCATGCAGCAGGAAATCCCGCTCGATACGATTCACTATATCGTGAATTTCTGTTCGGAGAAGGGCATCCCGGTTGTTCTGAATCCGGCTCCGGCAGCAGTCGTCCCCATGGAAATTATTGAGAAAGTTACCTATCTGACACCGAATGAACATGAAGCGGCACTGATCTTTGGCGACGGGGCTTCCATGGAGGAGCTTTTGAAGAAATATCCCGATAAGCTTGTGATTACGCGGGGCTCTAAAGGCGTATCGGCAGCTTTGCCGTCCGGCGAGATTGTGAATATTCCCGCAAGGCCGGCGAAAGTAGTGGATACCACAGGGGCGGGAGATACATTAAACGGCGCGTTTTGCGTAAAAGCTGCGGAAGGAGCGGGTCTCAAAGAGGCGCTTGTTTATGCCAATATTGCAGCGAGCCTTTCGACTGAAAAGTTTGGTGCACAGGGCGGGATGCCTTATGCAGAAGAAGTGGAGAAAGAGCTGGGGATTTAGTGTCAGGACTCATTTGTGTTCGGATTTTGAGATTCCGCAAAGCGGAATCATGGAGGTCGGTATGAAGGACATTTCAAACAACAATGAAATGTCCTTTTTTAAATGTGCATTTGAAAATAGTAGAATATCTTCCATTAAATAATTATATCTTCCATTCAAACATGGTAAATTTGCACCTATAATTGAGTTATAATAGGAAGATGATTGGTTAAATTGCCTATTCTTTTTACAGGTTCTTGACAGGAACCATCATGGCAGATGTATCGGTGGAGTTTTATATAGAGTGAAAGATTTGACATGTTTTGCACTTTGGGCTATGGAAGTAGCGAGATTTTTAGAGTACATTAATTGAAAAAGAGGAGAGAGACTAAAAATGGAATTGTTATCTGACAGCTTTGAACTTCGTTTTTTTAGCAATGATAAAAGTGCGAATGGGGAAACGGATTTTAAAGGAGAGACTTCTACATTGACAACCGGGCAGAGAGTGGAATTTCTAAATGCCTATGCTGACCGGATGAGCAGACAGTATCAGGATTTCTCTCTTGAGCAGCCTGTTGTCAGCTTACAGGAGGCGCAGGAGAGATTGAAACAGGTCAAACCGCAGCCGCTTCCGGGCAAACGGAAACGGATTCTGTTGGACGAGTGGAAATGGATTGGATACGGGGAAAAGAAATCCTCCAGACTTAGTCGGATTGAAGCAGGAAAAATTGTTATTCCTGAACAGAACTGGAGATGTATGATGGAAATGGAACTGTCTGATTCTGATACATTGGAAGGAGAGGCGTTTTCATTTGGCGGGGCGGCCGTATTTGGTTTTGATGAAGAAGGCGGCTGCTATTATGTCCGGGATGGGGAAAAGGTGAGCATTTCCGATAAATTAAGCAGGAAGACAGGTGCAAAGATAAGCAGGATAAAAATAGAATTGGATTTCGTATATAAAAAATGGAATTTGTGGCTGGAAGATTGTCTATGTGGAGACTTTGCGGATTTTTCAGATAAAGAAGCAGAAAGCGCTTCCGTGTTCACTGTCGCGGGCCGGGATATCAGGGAAGTGTTCAGGCATGTGTGGGGAGTGGGATATTATCCCCGGAAGGACAACAAATTTGAACCGTTTACAATCGAAACATTCATAGATGAATCCTTTGATACTGCGGTATCTATGGAAAACTGGATGCAGTTGGATTATAACGAGCAGAAGTGGCAGTCGGGATGCCTTCCGATTGCTTATGGCGGGGAGCGGTATGCGGGACAGGATCTCTATCTGCGGAAACGGATATTCGCCGGGAGTCTGCCTGCTTATGCGGAACTTTATATGGAGAGCCTGATACCGGGTGGAGAAGTTTATCTCAATGGGCGCCTTGTGTGCCAGATATCGGATTCGATATATCATAAGATTGATGTGACGGATTACCTGATAGAAGGCGATAACATTCTGGCTGTCAGAGTATATGCGGATAAGATTAAAGACAGCAATAAAATGACACATACCCACACAGATTTGTATACGGGATGGTCTGCCGGAAGAATGTATCTGGATTTTCTGCCGGAAATTTATATTGAGGATGTATTTTCATGGACGGCAAAATTGGAGCCGCAGAGAGCGGTTCAGGAAATAGAGGTAAGCGTCAGGAGTTGTAGGGGCGTGGCATCGGTAAAGACGGTTGACCATGAGGTGGCTGTTTCTGTCAGGCCCTGGTATCCGCAGGAAGGGGAGATATGCTCCAGGAATGAATGGCGGACAGCGGTCAATCCCAATATGTCCGAACTCTCCCGTGGAAAAATCGTTGTAGAGAAGCCACGAAAATGGTCCTGTCAGGATCCTAATCTGTATGAAATCTGCGTGGAACTGAAAAATGCAAATGGCGAGGTTGTGGATGACTATGTGATCACTACCGGAATCCGTCTGGTATCCCAGGATGGAGGGATTTTCCGCATCAATGGAAAACCGGAGTTATTGAGGGCTCCGCTCTTATTTGGAGCCCGTCCGCCGTTTGATAAGATCGCGGCATGGGAAAAATGCCCGCCGGCGGAGTTTTATGTTCAGGAGATGCTGATGGTGCAGGGGATGAATGGAAACGGACTGCGCATGAGTGTACATGATGAGAAGACAGGCGGTATTAATGACCCGCGTATCTGTGAGCTGGCAGACCAGCTTGGAATCATGCTAGTGTGGCAGACCACGGCATGGCTCCGGATTACTTCGGCTTATAATCTGGATTACACAGAACTGACGCAGTGTATTCGTCAGGTGCGCAATCATCCATCTATCGTGATATGGCAGCCAATGAATCATCCTTCCTGGAAGAACTGGGATATGATCATGCGCGTATACCGTATGATGTATGATGCAATTTCTTCTGTGGACCAAAGCAGGCTGATTTCACCGGCGGCAGACAGCAGACGCATGAGGCCGAGATGGGATGACGGATTGACAGATTTTGAAGGAAGATCCTGTGATTCCTGCGATCCCATCTGGACTGCGGACAGAATCTGCCGGGGAAATATGGATTATATTCTGGGGTATGGCAATGCGTGGTCTGCACTGCGCCAGTGGCCATATGTGGAGGCAAAAAATCTGCCGGACTATATGAATTCCACTGCCTATATTCCAAGTTATCTTGAGAGTAAGGAACGGGCCTATTTTAATTTTGAGCACGATGAGATCATCGGGCAGCCGAACTGGGATTTATATAAGGGAAAGCCCATGTACCATGTTATGAGTTATGAGGATTATTATGATGAAGGTTCTATAGGGAGAAGCCTGTCATTTGAAGAGTGGAAGAGCAGTCAGGCATGGCAGGCATTAGGTGCGTATGAGACGATCTGCAAGTGCAGATGGCTGGACTATGACGGGCTTTGCTGGTGCAATCTCCGAGGAGGACAGAATACGGCCACTTACCAGAAATCTTTAGTGGATTATTATGGGCAGGCCAAAATCGCGTATTATGCCCATCGTATGGCATTCCAGGATGTACTTGCCTGTTCAGGAAATGTGGATATGGTTTATGGGCCGGATGATAAAATGCCGGTCATGATATTGAATCTTGGAGAAGCCAAAAAAGTAAGACTTGAAATAGAAATTGAATCTACGGATGGGCAGAGCTTATGCAGGAAGGTCTTTTCGGATATCAGTATACCGGAAGGACGCACTCTGGTAAGGATTGAAGAGGTTATGCTTCCGAAACTTGTGGATGGCATATACAGTATTCATTATCGGATTTATGGTTGAGATGCTTTCATATGAGAGAAGGAGGACTGATCATGTATCTTGATGAACAGAAACTGGAAGAGGGATTTCAGGGAGAACGGCTGTACAAACTGCCTACGGGGGTATTTGAAGAGTTCATGGAGCATCCGCTGGTCAGAAGGCTGTATTTGACAGATGTCGGGTTTTATCCAAAGGCAAAGCATCATTATATGGAAAGAAATGTCGGAATTGGAGAGAACATTTTTTTCTATTGTGTCGATGGCGAGGGAACGATCTGCATTGACGGAAAACGGTATAAACTACATGCAAAAGAGGCATTCTGTATTCCTCATGACCAAAAGCATTGTTACTATGCCGACAAAGAAAAGCCATGGAGCATTTTATGGGTACATTTTTCGGGGGAGGATACGTCGCTTTATTCATTGGACACTTATAAAGTAGTTTCTTTTCACTCCCGCCATGCGACAAACCGCATGCTGTATCTGTTCGACCTTCTTTTTCAAGTGTTGGAAGAGCCTTATTCACTGGGAAATTTTGCATATATGACGCAGGTTCTGGCGTTGATTCTATCAGACACTTATTTAAAAGAGAGGAAGGAGGAGGCATCCGGAAATGTGCATGTCAGCAATATTATACGTTATATGAACAGTCATTTGGAAGAAAACTGTACGTTGGATGATTTATCGGAAAAATTTAAATTGTCGAAAAGCTATCTGAATGTGATTTTCCGAAAGTATACAAAGAAGTCTCCGATAGATCTGTTTGTTTCTTTGAAGATGACAGAAGCGTGTAAATTGTTGAAGACTACTGATATGTACATTTATGAAGTGGCTAATGCAGTGGGATATAAAGATCCCTATTACTTTTCTAAAATATTCAGAAAAGTAGTAGGAACTTCTCCCACAGAGTATAAGGGTGGAAATTATATTCATATTGAGATGTAGCGAGATAAAAGACAGAGGTGACAAACATGATTGGAAACAGCGAAATAAAAAAGATATTATATGGCGGGGACTATAATCCGGAACAGTGGCCGGAGGAAATCTGGGAAGAGGATATGCGTATGCTGAAGCTGGCTCATATAGATATTCTGACATTGAATGTATTTAACTGGGCAATGCTGCAGCCGGATGAAAATACTTATGATTTCAGCAAAATGGATAAAATCATGAATATGGTAAGAGATAACGGGTTTAAGGTTTTTATGGCAACTTCAACCGGCGCTCATCCGGCATGGATGGCAAGAAAACATCCTGATATTTTGCGTACACAGGCAAATGGTGTGCGCAGGAAGTATGGGAGACGGCATAATGCCTGCCCGAACAGTCCGACTTATCGTAAATATGCGGCTACATTGACTGAACGCATTGCACAGCGCTATGCAGGGTATGAGAATATTGTGGCATGGCATGTGTCCAACGAATATGGAGGAATTTGCTATTGTGATAACTGTGAGAGAAAATTCAGGGAGTGGGTGAAAGAGAAATATAAAACAATTGATGCGGTGAACCACGCATGGAACATGAATTTCTGGAGTCATACTTTGTACGACTGGGATGATATTGTTGTACCGAGCCTTATTACGGAAGAATTTGAAGCCGAGGGTCTTCGTACGACCTTTCAGGGGATTTCTCTGGACTATGCCAGATTTAACTCTGACAGCATGCTGGAATGCTATAAGATGGAAAAGGAGATATTGAAAAAAATCACTCCTCACATTCCCGTGTCAACGAATTTTATGGGGATGTATAAGCCTTTGGATTATCAGAAATGGAGCAGGGAACTGGACTTTGCGGGATGGGATAATTATCCGGAGTATCATGATGAACCTGCAGAAATTGCAATGCGGCATGACCTGATGCGCGGCTTGAAACAGGGACAGCCCTTTGCCTTGCTGGAGCAGACGCCG
Source organism: uncultured Lachnospiraceae bacterium (assembly GCA_947178125.1). Lineage (GTDB taxonomy): Bacteria > Bacillota > Clostridia > Lachnospirales > Lachnospiraceae > UBA3282. Next base: position 16,479 of record CAMWXB010000049.1, read on the forward strand.
AGCGTGAATAACTGGCATGCGATCTGTAAGCTGAAAAGACCGGATGTTATGCGGCTATGGAGTTATCAGGCCGTGGCACATGGAGCCGATACGATCATGTTTTTCCAGATGCGCAGAAGTCTTGGAGCCTGTGAGAAATTTCATGGTGCGGTAATAGACCATGTAGGACATGAAAATACCAGAGTATTCCGTGAAATAGAGGCTTTAGGTTCAGAATTAAAAGACAAGATTAAGGATTTGACGGTAGGAAGCCGTATGGATTCCAAAATTGCCATTCTTTTTGACTGGGATAACTGGTGGGCTTCCGAATTTTCTGCAGGACCCAGCAGGGCAATTAATTATCCTCAGGAGGTAAAGCAGTATTATAAAGCGCTATATAACCTTCATCATAGTGTGGATATGGTAAGCGTGGAAGATGACCTGTCAGGATATCGACTTGTCATTGCACCGCTTTTATATATGTGCAAAGATGGATTTGACGAGAAGATCAGAGAATATGTAAAAAATGGCGGGGCATTTCTGACAACTTATTTCAGCGGTTATGTAGATGAGCACGATCTGGTAGTGCCCGGAGGATATCCTGGAAAACTTCGTGACATTTTAGGAATCTGGGTAGAGGAAATTGATGCGTTGCCGGAAGAAGAAAGCAATTCTTTTGATTATAAGGGGAAAAAACATCCCGCTTATTTAGCCTGTGATATCATGCATTTGGAGGGAGCGAAAGAGATATGCCGTTACGATGCTGACTTCTATCATGGGATGCCGGTAGTAACGAAAAATCAATATGGACGGGGGCTGGCATATTATGTCGGAACCAGAACGGATGAAGCTTTTTACAGGGAGTTTTTAGGTGATATTTGTGAGGAGCTAAGCATAGAACCGGTCATTCATGCACCAGAGGGAATAGAGGCAGCCATGCGCAAAAACGAGAAAGGGGAATATCTTTTCCTGCTGAACCATACGAAAGAAACTCTTTCCGTGCGTATGGAAAAGGCCGGTACGGATATTCTGACGGATGAGAAATACGGGGAAGGAGATCTGCTTACGATCAAAGAAGCCGGTGCAGCGATTGTTCGGATAGGAAAGGAGAAAGAAGCATGAGTTTGTATATCGGAACGAATTATCACCCCCATGACTGGCCAAGAGAGCGGTGGGGTGTGGATATTCAGTTGATGAAAGAGGCGGGGCTTGACACGGTGCGGATGGGACATTTGGCGTGGGACAGCTTTGAGCCGCAGGATGGCATTTATACATTTGAATGGTTTGATGAAGTGATGAACCTGTTTGATGAGGCAGGTATCCGGGTGGTACTGGATATTTCCCTGCGGCCTGCGCCGATTTGGGTACACCGGCTTTGTCCCGGATGTAATATCTGCGATAAAAGTGGAATTGTGCAGGAGAGTCTGCACCGCTATATGGAGGATGTGGCAGATCCGGACTATCAGTTTTATGCTTTCCGGTTTGCAGGGAAGATGATGGAACATTTTCGGACGCATCCGGCGTTATTGGCATTCGGCCTTTGCAATGAAGTCGGTTCCGGAATGCTGTCTTATTCCGAGTATGCCCGCAGACGCTTTATAAAGTGGCTGGAGGACAAGTATGGAACGATCGCGGAATTGAACAAGGCATGGAATACGCAGAGATGGTGCCGCAGGCTGTCTTCTTTTGAGGATGTAACTTTGCAGGAAAATGAGGTGTCAAAAGGTGCGCCGGAGGCCTATATTGATATGCGGAGGTTCTTTTCCGATGGGCAGATTGCATTTATGGAAAGATTCCGTGAATTGGCGTTGAAAGTGGCGCCGGGAATTACATGCACGACAAATCTCTATGTGGATAACCAGAATCTGGGATATGATTATCTAAAGGAAAATGAGAAATTTATGGAATATCCCGGAATGGGGCATTATCCGTTTTATGATGTGGATGACTGGCGGCAGCAGTACTTTTTATATGTGATGAAACATGATGTGGGAGAGCTGAATATGCCGCTCTGGTTTCTGGAATTTCAGACCGGGACAGAAGGAATCGCACATGGTCCCAGGGACTTTACTTATATGCAGATGATGCTGGGACTTTTGAATCGTGGGCAGATGGCGTTAGCATGGACATGGAGAACCATGTATGGCGGAAAAGAGCAATTCTATCATGGCGTATTGGGGCATGACGGCTATCCGACCCAGAACTATGAAGATTTAAAGCATCTGGCAAGAGACTATCGAAAACTGGAGCAATATGCTTTCCCATATGTACCAAAGCCTGCTGTCGGTGTGGCATTGAGCCAGGACAGCTGGTGGATGTCTTCCTATCATCCGGAGCAATTCCGGCAGAGTTACATTGATAATATTATCGAGATTCAGAAAGTGTTCTACGAGAATAATCTGGAATATAATTTTGTGAATCTCCGTAATGTGAAGAATCAATACAAACTTATCATCATACCGGGACATATCATGACGGATGAGAGCGCAAACGAGTATATCCGTAATTTCGTACAAAACGGCGGAATCGTTATCATGACGGGTTATTCCGGTATGGTGGACAGTGCGGGAACGGCTTATTTAACGCCGCATCCGGGAAATCTTTCCGATGTGTTCGGAATCCGCGTGGCGAGTTTTTACCGTACGGATATGCCCTGCTTTTTTGAGAAAAATGCAGTGTTGAAGGAGCATAACGGAAAGGACAGGGAACTGCTGCGTCTGGTGAGCGGAGAATGGGAAATGATGCTGGATGTAGATTATTATGAACAGCTGGAACTTTCTACTGCCAAAATGGTTGCGGAATATCGTGACAAGGGAATGTGTGCGGTGTCCGTGAACTCCTATGGAAAGGGCAAAGCCTATTATGTGGCTGCGGAATCCAATGCAGAATTCATGAAATGGGTTGTGGATTATGCGGTAAAAGATATGGATGTAGGAGAGCGTTTTCAACTTCCCAAGGGGGTTCAGGGGCGTAAGATTGCCGAGAACCAGTATTTCTATGTGAATATGAACCGGTATCAGGTTGAATTTGCAATTCCTGCCGGCGGCAGGGGTGTGCTTGCGGAAAAAGAGTTTCAGGACAGGCTTTGTCTGGATGGCTACCAGTGTGAGTTAATCGTAAGAGAAGCGTGATATCAGACGATCTGTTCCAATGTCCTGTATTGTGTAGGGAGGATTTGGTATACTTCTATTTGGTAAAGGAAGGAAAAGGATCATAAAAATGAGTGAAGCAAAAGTATGGATGGAAAAGGTATTGATACCGACTTATGAGATTGGAGAGGCGGAAAAGAATCCCATTTTTCTGGATAAGCGTGTCTATCAGGGCAGCTGCGGGAAGGTATATCCTTATCCGACCGTTGAGAAGATCAGTGATGAGAAGCGGGATAAGGAATATGAGGCAGTATATCTGGAAAATGATTACATAAAGGTCATGGTGCTTCCCCAGCTGGGCGGCAGGATACAGAGAGCCTATGATAAGACGAACGGATATGATTTCGTATATTATAATCATGTGATCAAGCCGGCATTGGTGGGATTGACGGGACCGTGGATTTCCGGGGGAATTGAATTTAACTGGCCTCAGCACCACAGACCGACAACTTTTCTGCCAGTGGATTATATGCTTGCCGAAAATGAGGATGGAAGCAAGTCGGTATTGCTGCATGACGTGGATCAGATGTATGGGACAAAAGGACTGATGAAAATTACGCTGTATCCGGATAAGGCGTATATTGAGATTACCGGACAGCTTTACAATCGGACATCTCTGCCCCAGACATTTCTCTGGTGGGCGAATCCGGCAGTAGCGGTCAATGATCATACGCAGTCTATCTTTCCGCCGGATGTCCACGCGGTGATGGATCATGGTAAGAGAGATGTCTCCCGTTTTCCGATTGCCACGGGTGTGTACTATAAAAAGGATTACAGCGAAGGCGTGGATATTTCCCGCTACAAAAATATTCCGGTGCCTACTTCATACATGGCGGAAAAGTCCAGGTATGATTTTGTGGGCGGATACGATTATGGTGTAGAGGCCGGTGTACTTCATGTGGCGGACCATCATGTGTCTCCCGGGAAAAAGCAGTGGACCTGGGGATGTGGGGATTTTGGAAAAGCATGGGACCGCAATCTTACGGATGAGGACGGCCCATATATTGAGTTGATGACAGGGATGTTTACCGATAACCAGCCGGATTTTACATGGCTGAAACCTTTTGAGGAAAAGGTATTTACACAATATTTTATGCCATACAAAGCATTGGGACAGGTGAAAAATGCAACCAAAGAGGCAGCGGTACATTTATCCCTGCAGGATGGCGCGGCCAGGGTGATCGTATATGCAGCTTCCCGCTATGAAGAGGCGGCGGTCGTGTTGACGGTCAAGGGAGAGACTGTTTTAAATGAAACGATAAAACTGTCCCCCACAGACATTTATGAAAAGACAGCAGCGGTAGGAGACGTGGAGGAGAAAGAACTGCATCTGGCTGTATATGCAGGTGGAGAATGTTTAGTGGAATACCAGCCGGAAGAGACGGAAATCCCAAGGATGCCGGAGCCTGCGCAGGCAGCCAAAGAGCCGGAGCAGATCATGACGAACGAGGAATTATATCTGACAGGCCAGCACATTGAACAATACCGTCATGCCACTTATTTGCCTGACCCTTATTATTTAGAGGGATTGAAGCGTGATCCGGGAGATATTCGAATCAACAATGCCTATGGAGCGCTGTTGATGAGAAGGGGGAAATTTGAACAGGCGGAGAATTATTTCCGCAAAGCGCTGGAGCGTCTGACATGGAAAAACCCGAATCCTTACAATAGTGAAACCTATTATTTATTGGGATTAAATTTGTTCTATCAGGAGCGCGAAAAGGAAAGTTATGACGCTTTTTACAAAGCGTCATGGAGCAATGAGCAGCAGGAAATGTCATTCTATTATCTGGCAGCCATCTCTGCGAAAGAGGGAAAATATTCCGGCGCTTTTGATTTTGTGGAGAAGGCGTTAGTAAAAAATGCCCATAATATTAAGGCAAGGGGATTAAAGGCATATCTGTTGAGAAAAATGGGGAAAACTGCTCAGGCGGCTGCCTGGGTGGAAGAAAATCTGGCGCTGGATCCTTTTGATTTTGTTTCCTGCAATGAAAAGCTATTGTTGACAGAGACGTCCGGGACGCGCACGGAAATGCGCGGACAACTGAACTGCAAAATGAGGGATTTTCAGGAAAACTACCTGATGACGGCAAGGGATTATGCAGAGTTTGGGGCGTGGCAGGAAGCAATCGGTATTTTACGGGAGTGCCGGAAAAATTATCCTATGCTTACTTACTATGAGGCATATTACCGTAGTAAGCTGGGGGAAGATGTGTCAGAACTCTTGAAAAAAGCGGAGCGTCAGCCATCAGATTATTGTTTCCCAAATAAACTGGAAGATATTTTTGTGCTCCGGTTTGCCATTCGTCAGGGTTGTGCGGCCAGAGCGGGGTATTATCTGGGTAATCTGTTTTATGACAGGTTACAGTGGAAAGAGGCGCTGACATTATGGGAGAATTCTGTCCGGGCGGATGCCGGTTTTCCTACTGCATTTCGGAATCTTGCGCTGGTTTATTATAACAAATGCAAAGAGCCGCAAAAGGCAGGAGAAGCGATGGAGAAGGCTTTTTCTCTGAATCCTTCGGATGTCCGCATTTTTCTGGAATTAGATCAGCTGCATAAGAAACTGGGATGGACTTTTGAACAGCGGCTGGCAGACTTCGAGGCGCACCGGGAGCTGATAAGCGGCAGGGATGATCTTTATATTGAATATATTACCCTGATCAATATGTGTGGTGAACATGAGAAGGCTTATGAATGTATCATGGGCAGAAAATTTCATCCGTGGGAAGGCGGAGAAGGCAAGATCACGACACAGTATACGATCGCGCTGTTGGAAATGGCAAAGAAAGCGCTTGGAGAGAAGGTGTTTGAGAAGGCGGAAAAGCTGCTGCGGGAAGCGTTAGTCTATCCGGAAAATCTGGGAGAAGGAAAGCTGGAAGGGACTAAGGATAATCATTTGTATTATCATTTAGGGCTTGCTTTAGAGGCGCAGGGCAGAGTGGAGGAAGCAGAGGAATGTTACCGGAAAGCGACTGTGGGAACAGATGAGCCGGCCGGCGCGATGTATTATAATGACCAGCCTGCGGATATGATTCTCTATCAGGGTCTGGCTTATCAGAAGCTCGGCAAAGTAAAGGAGGCGCGTTCCCGCTTCTACCGGTTGATTGATTATGGTGAGCGGCATTTGGAAGATCAGGTCAAGATTGAATACTTTGCGGTATCTCTTCCGGAATTTTTGATTTTTGATGAGGATTATACGGCGAGAAACCGGGCGCATTGTTATTATCTGATGGCGCTTGGTAACATCGGTCTCGGTGAGCAGAAGAAGGCGGATGCCTTTATCAAAGAAGCGACGGCAATAGAACCGTCCCATATGATGTGCAGGATTTATGGGACACGACAGGGATAGAACTGTTTCAGGGAGACTTTTTTGATGATTTATAGACCATTTTCGGGCATATGAAGTGAGTTAGTGACTTTAGGGAGTAAGTATGGTAAAATTGATTCGAATAGAGTTTGTACGAAACATCGAATTACTCAGGGAAATCTGGGAGAAAGGAAAATCCGGTCACTTACTGACGTGATTGGAGCATATGTGGCAAAATGGCAATTACAGTGAATATTTATTATAGCGGTGTGAACGGAAATGCAAAAAAGTTTGCTGAGGAAATGGTTTCAAGTGGAGTTGTCGGTGATATCCGTGCAGAAAGCGGAAACCTTAAATATGAATATTTTTTCCCAATGGAGGATGAAGAAACCGTGCTTTTGATCGATAGTTGGAAAGACCAGTATTCAATTGATGTACATCATGCTTCACCTATGATGGAAAAGATCATTGAACTTAGGGAAAAATATGATCTGCATATGCGGGTAGAACGATATGTGTCTGACGAAACCGGAGTTCCTGAAATGGATAAAGCTTTCATAAAGGAATAAATGAAACGGTTTCAGATTTTGTGTTTACGCAAAATCTGAAACCGTTTCCTACAAGCTGACAGAAAGGAAACTTAATTAATAAGAAACAGCAATTCTCCTTTCGTTGATTCCGAAAGTAATATAATGTTCATATAAGGCATCTTTATCATAACCGAAAACGCTTTTCAAATCCGGATATCTGTCTGCATATGCTGTATAATTAAATTCATCTATGGTACCGGTAAACGGGCAGTATTCTTCCGGTTCCGTTACCCATGGATTGTTAATATCCGTGTCTGTCGGATCCCATACTCTATAGGAAGAATTTACATCTATTTGGATAGCTGTCGGTTTTCCAAGTTCTCCTGCTTCCTCGTCGTTGGAATACACAACGACTTTGGTTCCCGGTTTACAGTTATCGTAAATCCACTTGGCATCTTTCACAGACATTCTGACGCAGCCTAAAGACGCATTCTGTCCCAGCTTATTATATTCTTCCCACTCTAAAGTGTCCGGAGATTCCTCGATGTAAGGAACGGAATGAAAGAGAATCTTCCCATTAAAGCGAACTACATATCTTCCATAAGTGCCGTCTACCATTTTACGCCATTTATAATAGTTGGATGTCTGAAATGTACCTTCCGGCGTTTCGGAGCCTGTACGCCCACAGGAGCAGACGATTGATTTAACCGGCGTCAGGGTGCCGGCTTCGTCTAACTGTTTGACCGTAATGCAATTCAAAGCTCTGTTCACATAAATGACATAATCCGGCCTTGTATCGACGGCCGTATTTTCCGTCTGCGCATCTGGCAGTTCTGCCGCATGAGCATAATTTCCCGTACCTAAAAACAGTAATATGCCCAGGCATATTACCCACTTAATTGAATTACTTAATTTTTTCATACTAATAATCATACCTTTCCCACAACCTGCGATATTTGCGCCGCAGGCTGTTCATAAATAGTATTATAAAAGCAAATACCTGATATGGGATTTGCCAGGCGCTATTATAACACATATTAAACTGAATTAACAGCCCCTATTTGCAGTATAGCGTTTTCCGGGCAGAGTTGTGCTGTCCGGATTTTTTTGTTAAAATACATTCATATTAAAAGTGAACAGGATAAATGAGGATTCAGATGATGGATGACTTTAAAGAGCAGTATCTTCAGGAATTGGATTATCAGGAAATAAAATCGAATAAGCATACTTTAAAAGGTTTTTGTTGGTTTCTTTTAGCAGTTGCGTTTATCTGGCTGCTTACGGTGCTGGACTTTTTTGAGGTGGATAAAAGGCTTATTACGATTGCATTCATGGCCAATATTGTATTGTTTATACCGGCGGTTTATATATTTTTCAAGAGTGATCTGTCGAAAGCATGGATCAAATATTTTCTTTTATCATTAATCTGCGTTGTTTCTGCGGTACTGGCTGCCTTTTTATCATTTCATGCGGTGCTGGCATATGTAGTGCCATTGTTATTCGCTGTGCAGTACAGAAGGCGCAGTACTATCTGGTTCGCATATGCGGTAAATACAGTCACAATGCTGGTCAGTTCCCTCGTAAGCTTTTATTACGGGATTTGTGACTTGAACCTTCTGCTTCAGAGTCAGCATGCGCGTAGTTATTATTTGGAGATTATTACAGAGGGGGCACTGAATATTCCGTTCAATGAAAATCCGGTATTCATTATTATCGTATTTGAAGTTTTTCCAAGAAGTATCATACTCTTTGTATTTTCAATCATGATGCAGTACATGGTGGTCAGCAGCAGCGAAGATGCCTATCGGATTGCACAGCTTACCTATTTGAAAGGAACAGATACCAAGACGAAGGTTTTCAATAAAAACAAGTATGTGGAAATGGTAGCGGATTATTATCCGAAGATTGAACAGATTTCGGTATTATTCTGGGATTTGAACAATCTGAAAAAAATCAATGATAAATTTGGCCATGCCATGGGAGATAAGGTCATAGAAAAACTGTCATCGGCTCTGGCAGCACATTCAAGTGACAGATGCCGCGTGTATAGAATCGGCGGAGATGAGTTTTTGATGATCATAGATGATCCAGAGCAGGAAGAATCGGAAACCATCATACAAGCGATACAGGAAAAGCTGAAAGCGGATAATGCGAACAGTGAGATCAAAGTATCGAGTGCGGTCGGTTTCGCGCTGGGAAGCGGAGCAGATATTCTTGAGGTCGTCAAAACAGCAGATACCTGTATGTATGAGAATAAAAAGTGCGGAAAGAGAGGCAGAGAAGGATGAAAGTGCTTGTGACCGCAGTTTTTTTGCTCCTGCTGATATCTGTATCCATGTACAGCCTGTATCGTGTCGTATTCTGCCATCCGCTCAGAAGGCGGCCCGATGTCCGTCGTATTCCGGACAGTAATCTTTACAGAGCCTATAAAGACAGGATGCTGGAATGCCTGGAGGATATGGAAAAGACGCCTTATGAAGAAGTCAGCATTCTTTCGACAGATGGTCTGCGGCTTTATGGGAAATTATATCAGATGAAAAAAGGTGCGCCGCTTCTTATTTCTTTTCATGGATTTCATGGAACATATGCCTGGGACGGATATGGTTTTTTCAAACTTTGTAAGAAGAACGGGTTCAATATCCTCATGGTAGACGAGCGTGCCCACGGAAAGAGTGAGGGAAACGTCATTACTTTTGGCATCATGGAACGATATGACTGTAAATTGTGGGCCGAATATGCCCGGAAACGGTTCGGGAAAGATACGGATATTTTTCTTGCGGGGGTATCTATGGGAGCGGCTTCTGTCATGATGTCTTATGAGCTGGGCCTGCCCGGAAATGTAAAAGCGATCATAGAAGACTGCGGATATTCTGCTCCGGCGGCCATTATAAAGGAAACGATAAGAGCGATGAAACTCCCTGTAAAACCACTTTATCAATTGTTAAAGTTCTGTGCGCAGTTCTTCGGACATTTTGATCTGGAAGCAGCTGACTCGGTGCGGGCAGTCAGACAGTTAACAATCCCGATTTTGTTCATTCACGGCGCAAAAGATTCTGTCGTCCCGCCTTCTATGGGAGCGGAACTCTACGAAGCCTGTAAGGCGAAAAAAGAGTATGTGCTGATAGCGGGCGCAGACCATGCAAACAGTGCAATGACTGATTATGAGACATATGAAAAATCAATCTTGCGGTTTATAGGGCAAATTTTTTGAACTTCTGCACTTTTCCGCGTATAATATCAGACTCATTCAGGATAATAATCTGCAGGAATATTCCGAAAGGGAGACTGAAATGAGTAATCATCTGAAAAATGAAACGAGTCCGTATCTGCTGCAGCATGCGGAAAATCCTGTTGACTGGTATCCGTGGTGTCGGGAAGCATTTGAAAAAGCGAAAAAGGAAGACAAGCCGATTTTTCTCAGTATCGGATACAGTACCTGTCACTGGTGTCATGTTATGGCGCATGAAAGCTTTGAAGACAGGAAAACGGCTGACATTCTCAATCGATATTTCATTTCCATAAAAGTTGACCGCGAGGAACGTCCTGATATCGACAGCGTGTATATGGCAGTGTGTCAGGCGTTCACCGGCAGCGGCGGATGGCCGATGAGTGTTTTTATGACGTGGGACAAGAAACCGTTTTTGGCAGGCACTTATTTTCCCGTGAGGTCACAATATGGTATGCCGGGATTTTCTGACCTGTTAATGGCAGTGGCGGACCGGTGGAGGAGCAGCCGTGAAGAACTTCTGCATTCGGCAGAGCAGATCATTTCCCATCTGAAACAATCTGATTCCGGTCATGGCAAAGGAAATGACGGGGACCTTTCGAGCCGGGCAGTATGGCTGTTTAGCGACAGCTTTGACGGCATATACGGCGGATTCGGGGCTGCTCCGAAATTCCCGGTACCGCATAATTTATTATTTCTGACGTTGTACGCAAAGCAGAATGATGCGCCCGATGTACTGGAAATGGTCGAAAAGACACTTCTCCAAATGCGAAAAGGCGGTATATTTGACCATATCGGTTATGGATTTTCCCGATATTCTACAGACAGGTATTTTCTTACCCCTCATTTTGAAAAAATGCTCTATGACAATGCGCTGCTGATCATGGCATATGTATCGGTTTACGGGATGACTCAGAATCATTTATATCTGGATACTGCTGAGAAAACGGCGCAATATGTACTCCGCGAGATGACTTCTTTGGACGGAGGCTTTTACAGCGCACAGGATGCCGACAGTGAAGGAATCGAAGGGAAATATTATACTTTTACATTAGGTGAAGTGCTCGATGTTCTCGGGGTGGAAAAAGGAAAAAGGTTTTCTGATGTTTTTGATATCACTGAGAAGGGTAATTTTGAGGGAGTCAATATTCCGAATCTCCTAAAGAGCAATGTGCTGGATGCTGATTTTGACGAGGAGATGCAAACGTTGTATCACTATCGAAAAATACGTTCAAAGCTGCACCTTGATGATAAGATTCTGCTTTCCTGGAATGCCATGATGATAGCGGCGCTGTCTTTGCTCTATCGGGGTTCGCGGAACGAAAAATATCTTGAGGCGGCGATGAAAGCACAAAGATTCCTGGAAAAGAATTTGAGTGAAGGCCTGTGTCTGTATACGAGCTGGCGCGGTCAAAAGCATTCGGAAAACAGCTTTTTGGATGATTACGCGTTTTATATCACAGCCTTGCTGGAATTATATCATTCCACCCTGAACAAAGACTACCTTGAAAAGGCGGAGCAGTTCTGCACGGAGGCAGTAAGGCGGTTTGCCGATACCGAAAACGGCGGATTCTATCTTTCGGATTCGAATAGCAACGAACTTTTTATGAACCCGAAAGAGACTTATGATGGCGCTGTTCCGAGTGGAAATTCGGTAATGGCATACAATTTTGTAAGGCTGTATCAATTGACCGAAAAAGAGGATTACCGGGAACTTGCCGGGGAGCAGATTCATTATATGTCCGCCGGGGCACGGAATTCTCTGACAGGGCACAGTATGTTTCTTCTGGCAAAACTGCTTTATGATGACCCGCCGGAGCATATCAGGATTGTTCTGAAAAATAATTCGGACATGGAGAAGATGAAAGGAAAGCTTCCGCTGCTGGCGAATGTGATCATTGCGCCGGAAAGCAGGGAATATCCGGCACTCAATGACCGGACGACTTTTTACGTCTGCAAGGATCATATTTGCTATGCACCGGTCAATGAAATTATCTAATTTTCTTAATCCCCCTATAGGAATGATATGCGAAAATTCAGTTGTAAATGAAGGAATGGTACGATAAAATTAAAGTAAGGAAAAGACAAGCAAAGGATGAATGTCCGTGAAACGGACAGGGGGGTTACATATGATTTTGGGAAATTTCTCGGCATGGAACATACAGAATGTATTGATTCGTGTTATTGCTGCTGTTATTCTGGGCGGTATCATCGGTCTTGACCGGGGCATGAAACACCGCGGCGCCGGCACCAAAACGATTACGGTAGTCTGTCTTGGCGCGACATTAGTCATGCTGACGGAGCAATATATTCAGATTTATTATCCCGGCCTGGCAAACATGAACCGGATGGCATCGCAGGTGATCAGCGGGGTCGGTTTTATCGGTGTGGGAACAATCATCATATCCAAGCATAGGGTCAGGGGACTGACCACTGCGGCTACGCTTTGGGCAAGTGCGTGTATCGGGCTTGCCGTTGGAATCGGATTTATCGAAGGCGGTATTCTGATCACCATTATGATGCTGCTTTCCCTGCATGTGCTTCCTTTCGTAGAGCGTTTTGCGACCAGACATTCTCATTATTGCAACGTGTTCATCGACCTTGAGAAAAGTCAGGATCTGCATACTGTTATACGGGACTTGAAGGAGGCGGGAGTCGTGATAGATTCTATGGATATGAGTGAGTCCAGGATTGTAGGAGAGGGTGTTTCGGTACATATGGTTCTCTATATGAAAAAGTATTCGGAGCGTACGGAGATTTATGATATTCTGACGAAATCGGACAGTGTCGTATCGGTAGATTTTCTGTAGAAAGAGACGCTGTGTGCGGGAGGTTCCCGGCAGGGCAGGTCTCCAAAAGGAGCCCCTTTGAGG
>CAMWXB010000050.1 GCA_947178125.1 uncultured Lachnospiraceae bacterium
TTTTCTAAAATAGTGATTTTTTCTATAATTGTAATTTTTTCTATAATAGTTATTTTTTCAACAAATAAAAAAATTTTGTGAAAAAGATGACGGGAATGAGGAAAAATGATATACTAGGCTGAAAATTGAAAAAAGGAAGAGTGACAAAAGATGAACATACAGGTACAATGTTGCGGCCTTGCAATTCTGTTTTTGTTATGGATATTTTATTTACGGCAGAAGCCGCTCGGACTTTATTCGGTAAAAATGTTTTTGACCACGATGGGAATCACTACTTTTTGTGTTTCAATGGATATCCTTTCGATTGTGGCGATCCATCACATGGATCAGATTCCACGGATTCTTCTGGCATTTATTTGTAAAACATATATTGCATCTTTGATCTGGGTTGGCTATTTTGACCTGCTGTATTCCGGGACAGAACTTGCCAAAACCAAGTATGAGCGGATAAAACAGAACGGAGCTTATACGATTGTTGCCATAACCGGTACGGCGCTGATCTATGTTCTGCCGATACGTTATTATCTGGAAGGCAGGATCGTTTATACTTATGGGCCAAGCTGTATGGCGACCTACACGTTTGCGCTGATGTTTGTTCTGCTGACGCTTTTCAGAATGCTCGTCAGAGGAAAAGAAATGAATGCCAAGCGGCGGAAAGCTGTTATCATCTGGATGGTCATCTGGATGATAGCGGCATTGATACAGTTTTTAGATGCGCGGATGCTTCTGGTCGGTTTTGCTTCGGTGCTCGGCATGGTCATCCTGTTTTTCGAACTGGAAAATCCGGAGGCAAATATCGACAGGGAAACGGAAGCGTTCAATGCACACGCGCTTGGAGAATATGTAAAACAGTACTATGAGGAGCAGAAGCGCTTTTCCGCGATCATGCTTGTATTGACCGATGCGAACAGGCCGGGCGACGAAGAGGAAGGCATACGGCAGGATATCGCTTTGCAGGAAATTGTGCGCTATCTGAAGAAAATAAAGGATATCAATGTATTTAAGACGATGGAGCGTGAACTGGTCCTGATCACGGATAAAGAAGAACAGCTCCAGAAAGTTTTTTTGACGTTACAGGAGCGTTTTCAGCATCCATGGCATAGCAGAAGGCTGGCGGAACCGATAATGCTGAATCCATATTATGTACTGCTGATGGATTCCGCTATATTCAGGGGCACGGAAGAAATTTTTCAGATGCTCCGGTATCTCAGGGTAGAGGAGCGGAGCCCCGAGAAGCATATTATTTTGTTGGATGATAAGCGGGTGGCGCAGTTTCGGGAAAAGGAAGAAACGGAAAAAATGATTTTGTCGGCAATAGAAGAAGACCGGATTGAAGTATTCTACCAGCCGATTTATTCGACAATGGAAAGGCGTTTTGTCTCCGCCGAGGCGCTTGTGCGGATTCGCGAAAAGGACGGAAGCGTCGTTCCACCGATAAAATTTGTACCCATAGCGGAAAAGACAGGCCTTATTTCTTTGATCGGACAGATCGTCTTTCAAAAAACCTGTGCTTTTATCAGCGAGAATTGTTTGAAAGAGCGTTATGGAATTCATTATGTAGAAGTAAATCTCTCGGTAAAACAGTGTGAGAAAAAAGACTTTGCAGATACTTTCATCAAAATCATGAATGAATACGGCGTGGAGCCTTCCAGCATTAATCTGGAGATTACGGAATCAGCGCCGATACAGACCAGGAAGATTTTCCTGAAAAATATACAGACCCTGTTGGATTATGGCGTGGAATTTTCACTGGATGATTTTGGCAGCGGGGAAAGCAATCTGAATTATATCGTAGAAATGCCCGTATCCATCGTCAAATTTGACCGGGGCATGAGTCAGGCATATTTTGCGGATAAGAAGGCGAGATTCGTTATGGAAGCGGCCATGCACATGATTCATGACCTGAAGCTGAAAATTGTGTCGGAGGGCGTGGAAACGAAAGAACAAATGGAAATCATTTCCAGACTTGGCATCGATTATATACAGGGTTATTATTTTTCCAAGCCTTTATCGGGGGAGGAATTTCTACAGTATATTGCTAAAGAAAACGGATGTTAAAATTGCACAATACAATATTTTGCATTTGTTCTGGAATTGTTTTAAGCCAGCTACCATATCTGGTTCTCAAAATGAGATTGACGAAATAACGTCTATATTTTTTCTACATGTTCAGAAGCAGAAAGCGTTTGTCTTTCTGCTTTTTATATGATATAAATACTCTATCATCTATTCATTCAATGAATCATTTTCTGAATGCGCATTCTTTGAGCGGTGTCTGTATTGCATTTCCGGATTTCCACGATTCAAAAACGATGATTCCACAAAAACGTTGAAAAGAAA
Organism: uncultured Lachnospiraceae bacterium; assembly: GCA_947178125.1. Classification (GTDB taxonomy): domain Bacteria; phylum Bacillota; class Clostridia; order Lachnospirales; family Lachnospiraceae; genus UBA3282. The sequence goes on from CAMWXB010000050.1 coordinate 2,341, forward strand.
AAGGAGAGTAGAACATGAGAAAAAAATGGATGAAGTGTATTTTGGCGGCGGCCATGACGATGATTGGCGCCACAGCTGCAGTATTCCCGGTTTTGGCGGATTCGCCCATAAAGAGCAGTGGGAATCTGGTCTATGAAGAAGACGCGGTGGTTTTGTGTGCCGCAGATTTTGACTATCTGTATGCGGAAGCAGACGCTTTACAGCAGGAACAGGGACTTGCAAATCTGCCGGATATTTCGAACGCGGAGATAAGAAGAAAGGATGCGGTCTCTTCGAAAGGCATTCTCAATTATGAGGATGGAGCGGTCGTTATGGATTCTTCTGATTTTGTCCGGCTGGCAGACTGGTTAGACGGGCTGGATGCCGCTTATGAAAGCAGTACGGCCGATGCCGTAAAAGCTTTGAGCCGGATTGGGACTTACTTTACGGTGGACGGTTCCGTAACGCATGAGCCGGAGAAAGCGGCTGGTTCCGATGGAAGCGCTATGAAACTGCCCTATTCCAAAATCAGCGAAGGAATCTCACAGTCTCAGTCGGTGGCGCATCTTGCGGAACAGGGAGTCGGCGCGGCAATCGCCGGAAATCTGAGCAGGGGAACTGCGGCCTGGGTCGATGGAAGCCTGATTGTTGGGACTGGTGCAGATAATGACAGCTATTATAAGAACGGTTATTCCGCAGGAGAGGAAGCGGGTTATCAGACAGGATATGCGATCGGTGCAAAAGATGCGGAAACGAATGTCAATCCTGCGTCTGCCAGTTATCAGGCCGGTTATGCGCAGGGGAAGGAAGATGGCAAGCCCGTCATTTTGACGGGAACACTCAATGATTTTGAAAAAGGCGTTTCAGAATTGAGTGGAAAAGTGCAGATACCGGCCGGATTGAGCTGTGTGTGTGCGGGCATGAATGTGCCGGACTGTGAAGTTTATTCGGAACCGGAGGCCAGTGTGTGGAACGTTGGCACCAGCTGGAGATATAATTATGATACAGGGATCGTCTCTTTTAAATTGAAACTCGGAGGTCCAAGGCATTCGTCTTCTGCCCCGGCCATAAACTATACGATCATGTATCTTCCATAGGATTTCCTTCTATTGATAAGATGCTTTTAAAATGATATAATGGGGTACAAAAATAAAGGAGTTGTTTCGATTATGGCTGATTTTACCGTTGCGGGGAGACAGTTCCGAACCCAGTCTGATTATAAAGCAGCGCTGCGAGATCAGGCGCAGATAGAGGCAATTAGAAGCAAGATAAATATGGAACAGCCGGGTGAGGTCATTCGTTTATCGGCGGATTTAAAGGCAGGAAAATATAAACTGGTTACACTGGTCGGCCGGGATTTTAAAGATGAAGTGCAGGAACTGGCGGAAAAATATAAAAAACAGGGGTATACAAAGGACAGTAAGGTAAAATTATCAAAACAGAAAAAGAAAGCGGCCGGAACCGGAAAAAAGAGCGGTAAGGATGCGGCGAAAAAAGTATCGTTGGAAGATTACGATGCGAATATGCAGAAAGAGATCAGGGAAGTTCTGAAAAAGAAGGAAAAAAGAAGGAAACTGATTGTTGCTCTGTGCAGCATCATTGCGCTCGGTTGTTTTGGTTATTATGGTGTTTATTATTATTATGCAGGAAAAATACAGGCGGATTATAATAACCTGTCTGAATTAAAGGGCAGTACGACCTTAGCCTCTACATCCGGTACGCAGGGCGTTACGATTCATTATACGGAAGAGGAAGAAGGAATAGAACTCACTGTGCTGGAAGAATATGAGACTTTATATAATAAAAATAAACGTATGATCGGCTGGCTTAAGATTGAGGATACAAATATTGATTATCCGGTATTGCAGACAACAGATAATATATTTTATTTAGACCATAATTTTGAACAGGAGTATGACAGGAACGGAAGCCTTTTTCTGGATGCGGAATGTGATATCGTGCACAGGAATACGAATCTGATCATTTATGGGCATCATATGCGTTCCGGTAAAATGTTCGGAAATCTGAACAAATACAGCAGCGAAAGTTACTGCAAGGAACATCCGACGATTCAGTTCGATACCATTTACGAAAAAGGCACTTATCAGGTAATGTATGTGTTCCGGTCCAAAATTTATAATGAAGATGAGATCGTTTTCAAGTATTATCAGTTCTTCGATGCAGTCTCGGAAAAGGAATTTACGTCCAATATGCAGGAAATGGCGGCCCTTTCTCTGTATGATACGGGCGTTACGGCGAGTTTTGGCGACGAACTGCTCACGTTGTCTACCTGCGATAATTCCGAGGCAGACGGACGATTCGTCGTTGTCGCTAAAAGAATCCAATAGATGAAGGTTTTGAATGTGGAAAAAAGAGATGTGTCTGCTTTATTGCTGCGGACACATCTTTTTGGTTATCAATAAGTGTACATTTCGTACAGATAGAAATCATCATGATATAGTTTATAAAGGGTATATTTCTTTGACCGAAACACAAAATATGGTACTCCATTTTTTGTGTTTCTTTAAAAAAAAACTTGCATAAATCCGCAGATATAGTAAAATAAAGTTGTGTATTACATACGAAAAAGGGGATTATCCTGTATATGGTATTGGGGTGGTACAATATAGGGGCATATTCTGAGCAATATTCTAAGAGATTCTATTTTTATTCTGAGAAAAGACTAATCAAACTGTTCAAAAATGCCGATATAGTATAGTAATAACTCTGCCTTGCACATTTCGTTATGTAAATTCTGCATCGCAGACGCCTGTTATCAAGATTACTTTTGATGCTTTTGATACCGTTCCCGGAGAAAGAAATTCCCGGGCGAACGGATATTTTGCTGTAATCGTCAAAAGAATTGTGTATATCATATATCAGACGGATAAAAAGTGTTACTGACAGAAGGAGAGAGTGATATGTCAAAGAAAACACCGGTCAAAAAATCAAAGAGAAGATTAAAAAGGAGCGTGAGACGGAGTCTTGCGGCTGTTTTAATGGTAACCGCGATCGCGGTGGCGGCGATTCCTGTACCGGAGAACGCGGCGGCACCGGAGGGCGGCGTGTCTGCGCTGGCGGATGAATGGAAAGACGTGCATGCAGATGCCATGCAGAAGAATTTTGGGTATAAAGAGACGGGCACATATAGAGATGAAGATGGTAACCTCACGACGAATAATTCACAGGACGAAGACGGTGCGACTGGAAAGAATTTCACCTTAAAAGCTGCTGTAAATAAGAAGATAGAAGAGATTGATATAGAAGCTGATGATTCAGGAGATATTGGAGTACATGGTACGGGTGAAGAGAGGCCGATATATGCTTCTCTTATTGTCCAAAAAGCAGATGGTGTCAATACACTGAATTGGCAGTTCATGTATTATAATGTGGTAAATCCGACAAATCAGGCCGTAGGCGGTGTTGTCTGCAAATATAACAGTGGTTATTCCGCGGACTTGGTAGATTTTGGACTGAATCCGATTACGGATTATTATACGGTTGATATATCCACATATAACGATTGGTATGGCATTTCGGACTCTGGCAAGATGAATCCGCTGGCCGAGAAAGAAATGATATATAGCTATGAAGATTATTCCGGAGAACAGGTATCCGGCGGCGGAAGTGCGGACAGCGGACAAGGGGAATTGGATTTTCTACAGAAATATTTCCCGGTGGAATATGCACAAAAAACGGCAGAATTTAAGGCTTATTATGATGCGAAAGATAAAACGGGGTTGACGATACCTGCCCCTCTTATAAAAGTACCGTATCAGCATCTGAACGATGAACAGAAACGACAGTATTACTGTGACAGTGACAAGAAGATACTGGGAGAAGGATATACCCTGGTAAGCGTACATGACAACAGGCCGAAAAAAACTGGGGATATTTATATTGCCTATGGCGGAAAACCGGGCGGCGATCAGACCAATGATGCAAACGGCTATCTTGTAAGAAGCAGAAGTAAAGTTTTGATGATAGCGATTGCTGACCAGACTTTTAAGGGTGTTATCAATGTCAAGAATATGACAATTCCGACAAAGATAGAGTACATAGGAGATGAAGCGTTCGCAGATGCAACGCTGATGGAGAGTATTACGATTGATAATGCGAAGCAGATTGGTAATCGGGCGTTTAAAGGCTGTGTGGCTTTGAAAACGGTGAACCTAGGACAGGGAACCAGTATTATTGGCGCGGAATGTTTCAGCAATACGGCGATTGATAAGATTACGATGCCGTCAACGGTCAGTGTGATTGGATATGGAGCCTTTGCAAATTGCAAGAATCTGGCTTCCATTGATATGAACAGCATTACGACAGCATGTGAAGTGAAAGACTATGCTTTTTATGACTGCTATGCGTTGAATAAAGTGGAAATGGAGAATGCCGCAATTACCAGGATGGGAAAGGGTGCATTTTCTGTTGTGACGGGGTCACAGGAGTTTGGCATTATCTTGCCGAAGGCAATGTCCAATGGCAATACGATTGGCGATTTTATGTTTGCCGGGCGGGCTGGATTGAAATATGTTGTGTTTCCGCAGTGGGGGCCTTTGAGCACAAATAACGCTAAAATACCGGATAATATATTCCATGACTGTACCAATCTGGAATATGTGGAGTTTCCGGCTCCGGAGAGCGCACCGAATTCCTGCGGTTATGTTTCGTTTGATCAGAAGAAGTTATTTGCTGATGTGACTAATCAGAATTTCTATGTAAAAGGGCCTTATCAAAATAATAATATGGCGCCTGCGGAACCTCGTAAGCAGACATGGGATGCGGTGACCGCTGTGGAAAATATGGCAGTGCCTTATTTGTACCGCATGAACGGCAAAGATTATTATGAAGTTGCATATTATGAATATAATGACGATGGAGATAGAATACGAGGTTATCTCTTGTGCGTTGATCAGGACGGTATTTTAACTTCCTGCACAACAATGGATACTTATACTGCAGGGACGGAACTGGAAATTCCGAATATGGTAGGAAATACAAAGGTACAGGGAATTGCGTCGGATTGTTTTGCTAGATTTGATGAAGGTAAGGAGAAAGTCAAAGTATTGAGAATCAGAGATGATTCTATTTCAGTCATCAATGATTCCACCTTTGAAAACTGGCCTGCATTGGAAAAAGTTTATATAGGTAACTCAGTTACGAAGGTTGGCAGTAATGCGTTTAAAGGATGCAGTAATTTAGTGGATGTTACTTTTGCAAGCCCGGCGAACGGCGATTACAAGGGATTTACGATTGGGACGGATGCGTTTAAGACGGAGAGTAAACAGTTAACTTTCCATGGCGATATTGCAGAGGGATATGCGCCTTTTGAGTGGGCGACCGCGCCTGACAATATTATTGAATCCACGATGGGAATCAGGGTATGCTATGAGAGCCTTTCTCCCTATTATCTGACGGTAATGTATAATCCAATCACGAAATATGTTACCTTATTGGATTATCCGAAATATAGTCAAGTGAACGATATTTTAAATGATATCCATACGACAAAAGGTGATATTGGAACCGGTAAAGAGCACAAAGACTATGTGTCTTGGCGGACGGCCGCTTTGTATGCACAGTATGAGGGAGAGGAATTTGACAGTTATCGGAACGAATTTGCGAGAAGATGGGCAGACAGCGAGGATAAAGAATCCATATATAATGATAAATCGCTCTATGGACCATGGATAAATCCTACAGTAGTTAAGAATTGGGATGATTGGAAGGATGGTAACGGCAGCACGCAGCCTTCGGGAGGTGCGTCCGCCGGTGGCAATGAGAGCACATTCAATTCTCTGACAGATTTTCTGTTTGAGCCGATTGTTGTTTATGCGTCGGAAGAGAGTCCGAAACCTGGAGATACGGCACAGAAACCGGAAGCATATTATGTACATTTTGAATATAATGTCATAGAAAATGTAACTTCTAATGATCCGTACAGGGCACCGACACAGGAAGAACAGGATTTGGTAAATGCAACTAAGAATATTGTAATTCCGGAGGGCGTTGACTCTATCGACGTATATGGCTATCGGTATAACTTGGATGCAGAAGGAAAGGCGGCTGACTCAAAGCTTGGCAGCAATACGGGAAATTATAATACCTATTTCGTTCAGAATCACGGATGGGATGCGGCTACCAACAATATGTATCTTACAGAGAAAGAAGAAGGAGGGGTTCCCTCTGTTCCCGGACTTTTCAGCGGATATTATGAAGATTATCCAGGCGGCAGTACGGAGTACGAGAAAAAGAAACGTGGTAACGATCTGATTGAATCCGTAACGATGAACAGCGTCAAATACTTACCGGATTATGCGTTTGACAACTGTGAGCGTCTGAGTATGGTAGCGCTTGGGCCTGACTGTGTGGATATCGGTAAGGCACCGTTCAGAGGATGTGATCGTTTGCAGACGGTAGGAGACAATGATCATTATAAGACGGAGAACGGCATTGTTTATTCCGTAAATTCGGACGGTTCTTTTACAATTGAAGAATGCCTTTCTGCAAGAGGAAATTTAGTTGGTACATCTTATATTGATGCGTCGGTAGATCCGAATATAACGAAGGTAAGTACGATTAAAGAAGGCGCTTTTGAGGACTGTGCAAGCATTGCGCGTGTTGATTTAAGTCAGGCTGCAGGACTCCTGAAAATACCGGAAAGCTGTTTCAAGAATTGTGCAGATTTGGTGGAAGTGAAACTTCCGGATTCCGTGAACAGTATTCAGAGTGAGGCGTTTGCCGAGGATTCTCCGATTACGGTGACAATTCCGGGCAGAGAAGTCTTTATTGCAACGGATGCTTTTATACACAATGATCAGAAAGTTATGATCAGGACATATCCGGGTACTTCCGCACATGAATATGCAACTTATTATAAGATGGGTATTGATGATACGCTTGGTGCAAAATGCCATGTTCTCTTCCTCGATTTTGACGGTACGGAATTGAAGTCAGAGTATATCGAAAGCGGTTCCTATGCGGAGATACCGGACTTCCCGACAAGGGATAAATGGGTTTATACCGGATGGCGTTCAGCAAAAGGTGTAGACGCTAATAAGGATAAGATTACGGAAGATACGACTTTCGTAGCCCAGGGATATTCTACCGATACGATGGTGGATGGTAAGTATAAGGTAGAGTTCTTTGATACAATAGACTTTAAAGTACTCAGTACGCAGTACGTTGAAAGCGGTCAAAATGCAGTTGAACCGAGAGTACCTGAACATGCGGGATATTCTTTCGTAAGTTGGAGCGATACTTTTACAAATATTACAAGCAATAAGACGATTTATGCTGTTTTCAGTGTGACTGGTGATTCCAACACTAGCGGCGGTACGACGACTAATCCGAGCGGCGGTACGACTAACACCAGCGGCGGTACGACCAACACCAGCGGTGGTACGACCAACACCAGCAACGGAACAACTAACACAAGCCGTGGTACGACTTCAACCAGCAGCGGTACGACCAGTAGTTCTACGAGTTCTTCATCGACGTCAGCAACTTCTACGTCTGGACAGAATGCGGGAATGTATACCGTAACGGTTGTTAACGGAAGCGGAAGCGGAACTTATCCGGCAGGTTCGACAGTCCTGATTATGGCGAATGAACCGGCAGAAGGAAAACAGTTCAGCAAGTGGGTACTCAATTCACAGGGTGTAACACTGGCCAATGTCAGCACGACACTGACAACCTTCGTAATGCCATCGAGCAATGTTGTTGTAACGGCAGAGTTTATTGATAAAGCGGCTGCGCCGACGACAGGAACGGTCAGCACAAGACCGTCGGGTACTACAGGCAGCGGTAACAGCGGCAATGGCAGTGACAACGGTACAAGAGTGGATATTACGAAGCCGGGCATCAACAATAAAGATTTGGCAACGGCAAATGTCAACGGCTCGACGGATAACTTCATTGTGAAGATTTCCGAGACACCGGAGGCAACGCAGGCTGTTATGAATGCACTGACGAATAAATACGGAAGCCTTGATAACTTGCTGTATTACGCAATGGATATCAGCCTGTATGATTCCACTGGAACAACGAAGATTACGGATACAACAGGCCTGACGGTGGATATCACGATACCGCTTCCGGATGCGTTGATCACATATGGCGGTAATAATATGATGGGAGCTGTTGTATCAGATCAGATGGAGGACTTGGCTGAGAGATTTACAACAATTAACGGTGTGCCATGTATCAGCTTTACGGCGACGCACTTCTCACCGTATACGATTTATGTCAATACGCAGAATTTGTCTGAAGGTCTGCTGGATACAACACCTAAGACGGGTGACCCGATTCATCCGAAGTGGTTCTTATCGCTTGGTCTTGCGTGTCTGTCTATCATTCTCTTCATGAAGAAGGATAAGAAGGCAGCGGTCAGAAGAACAGCATAACAGATGATTCGTGGGAGTGAGTCCTATGGGAAAAAAGATTAGAAGAGCAATAGGAGCTATGATGATGGCGATAGCAATCGCCATCACACAGCTGCCTGTGTCGGATGTAGAAGCGGAAGGCTCGGCTGCAGATAATGCGGCTGAGAACACTGCTTCTGTGTCTGATTTTCAGGTGAATGGAACTACATTAGTGAAATATAATGGCACGTCTGAGAACGTGTCTATTTCTAATTATGTGGAAAAGATAGAAGCGGAAGCGTTTGCCGGCAATGAGTATATTCGGACGGTCGAACTTGGCAATGGTGTGGTGAGTATCGGTTCCGGCGCTTTCAAAGGATGCAGCCAGTTACAGTCGGTAACGATGGCAAATTCTGTGGAGACGATAGGACAGGCGGCTTTTGCGGACTGCCCTTTATTAAGTGATGTTCAGATTGGAAAAGGATTGAAAGAACTGGGAAACGGGGCTTTTGCGGGAGATACGGGTCTGGCATCGGTGAATTTCAGCAGCAGCAATCCCAATTTTATCTGTGAAGACGGTGTCATTTACAGCAAAGACGGCGGAAGCACGCTGTATGCAGTGCTGGCGGGAAGACAGAATGGTTACTATGCAATGCCTTCCACAGTCAGTACGATTAAGGCCTATGCTTTTTGGGGCGATGAGAACTTGCAGAGTGTGGATATCAGCGGCAATGTAAACGAAATTTCAGCCTATGCCTTTTCTAACTGTTGTAACTTGAAACTTGTGAATATTCCCTATTCGGTAAGGACGATTTCGCTAAAGGCTTTTGAAGACTGTGTCCGTCTGCGCAATATCACGATTCCTATTTCTGTTAATTCCATACACAGCACGGCATTCGATGGCTGTACGAAGCTGAATATCCATGCGGAAGATGGAAGTGTGGCGAAGGCGTTTGCGGATACACTGGTCCTGGAAGATATTGAGGTGGCGGAGTATGAGGATACGCCGCTTGATACGATTAACGGCATCGGTTCGAAAAATGATGATGCACAGGAAGAATCAGTGGAAGAACTGGATTATTATCATGAAGTGACCCATATCAATCCGCTGGAATCGGAAGAAGATCCTTCTGTAAAAGGAAAATCCAGAATCCTTGACGATCAGGTCGTTATTTTCATGGATAATGCGAGTGCGACTGTCAATACCGGTAATGTGGATATGACTGAATATGAAGGGATCGTGTTCGGCGATACAGGAGAGACGATTGCGAGCATTTCCGGCAATACGGGCAAAAAGGGTTCTGCATTTCCGAAATATACGATTGTGAATGATTCAATCATTGCCGATCAGGCGTATTATAATGATGAACGGACATACATCGAAATACCGGACACCATCACGGAAATCGGTGATTTTGCTTTTGCACGTTCCGCACTGACGGATGCCGTGATTCCGGAAGGCGTCTCCCGGATCGGGTATGCTGCTTTCTATCATTGCGATGGATTGACTAATGTGGTCATTCCGAATACTGTGACGGAAATTGAGCCATCGGCTTTTGCAAATACTGCCTGGATTCAGAATTGGGAACAGGGCACGGGTGAGAACTTTTTAATTGTCGGAGATGGCATTTTATTAGATTATCGTGGTGCAGATAATGTCGTTGTTATTCCTGACGGGGTAAAAACAATCGGTGCGGATGCGTTTGCATCGAATAAGAGCATTACAAAGGTCATCATTCCTGCCAGTGTGGAAACGATTGGAGAGGGCGCTTTTGCCGGATGCAGCAGTCTGTCGGAAACAGAAGGCGGCCAGTCGGTGCGCTGGATAAAAGACAGAGCTTTTCAGGGATGCCCGATACAAACGATTCGGATTCCGGCTTCTGTAGAAGAAATTGGACTCAGAGCCTTTGATACGGCAGATTCTGTTAAAGAAGCAGGGAGCGGCATCGTTGTTTTTGAAGGAGCATCTTTGCCGAAGTTGTCTTATGAAGCATCTTCTGGGAAATTATACAATGATGCTTACAGAGGACTGGCATTTGATGGTATTAATGCTGCCGTAGTGCCGGGAACGGTGAACAGTTTTGAGGGAACCGTTCTGGACAGTGGATTATCCGGTTTTCGGGGAATCATCTGTCATGCAGAGAGCAGAGAGAAAACATTGAAAATCTGTCAGATGCGTTCGGATGGAGAGTCTCTTATTTCTTATCCGGATACCTATAGAATTAATACGACTGATTATACGCTTGATAAAGTACAGATTCCCAGAACACAGAGCGCTGGTAATGTGGGAACAGATACAGAGTTGGTCGGTGAAAATATGGAATCGGGTGTGGCTGTCCGTATCGACAGTAACTCCATCGAAAACGGAGAGATGGCGGGTGCGGTCTTAAATGGTGCGGAAGGCGGATATATTCTGCAAATAGCGGACAGCAATGATGCGCGGAAATCGATTCAGGATGCTTATAAAGATGTGTACGGTAACAGAACGCCGTCTAATCTTCAGGCTTATGAAATAACGCTGCAGGAAGCCGGAACTTCTATACCGATTACCGGTCTCGGAAAGCAGACGATGGAAATCACGATACCGTTTCCGAAAGGCATCGGGGAAGAAAACCTACATGTGGTCTGTCTGGATGCGAACGGGCAGCTGGAAGAGGTGGACAGCAGGATTACCTCGGTGGGCGGTGTGAACTGTATTTCTTTTACTGCCGGACATTTTTCGGCCTATGGCGTTTATAATTATATTTCCGGAAATACGGCGGTCGTAAGTAACGGTCAGGCAGTCTTTACAAGTTCTTCCGGAATAAGAGATGCTTCGCCGGATACCGGTGACTACAGCATTCATCCGAAATGGTTCCTCGGAGCCGGCCTTTTCTTTGCGGGCCTTGCGTTATTTTTCTATCGTGGGAAAAGGTATCAGGTTCGTAGGGCATGATAATTTCGGCGGAATGATATATAATATCAAAATGATATAAATATCCTTTGGAAAGCGGGGAATCTATGGACGCATTGAGAAAAGAAGAAATCTATACAATAGAGGATATATATGCACTGCCGGAAGGGCAGCGTGCGGAGTTGATCGATGGAAGAATCTATTATATGGCGCCGCCGAATACAAGGCATCAGAGGCTTGTTTCGGAATTACATTACCAGATAAAAGACTATATAAAGCGTAATCATGGTATATGTGATGTATTTCTAGCTCCCTTTGCAGTCTTTTTGAATAAAAACGATAAAAATTATGTGGAACCGGATATCAGTGTGATATGCGATAAAGATAAGATTACGGAGAAAGGATGCCAGGGCGCACCGGACTGGATCATAGAAATCGTTTCTGCAAGCAGCCGCAAGATGGATTATTATACGAAGCTGTTCAAATACCGTACAGCAGAGGTGCGGGAATATTGGGTCGTGGATTCGGATAAAAATACGGTGACGGTATATGATTTTGAAAATGAAAACATGGAAGAATATTCATTTGGTGAGGATGTACCGGTAGGAATCTATGAAGGATTTGCGCTAAAAGTCGAGTAGTCTCATAACGTAGTTTTTGCATAGGAACGGAAACAAAACTCCCGGCATAAGATAAGGAAAAAGCCGGGAGTTTTTTATGTACCGCGTTAGAAAACAACTGGGCTGCAGCGAACGTCTGCAGCAATCATGTAAGGGAGCCCCGGTTACTGTGGCAGTATTGGATACCGGGATTTACGAACATCCCGATCTGTCAGGCCGGATTGTGGCATTTCAGGATTTTGTAAATCACCGAAGCAGGATATATGACGACAGTGGACATGGGACCCATGTTGCGGGATGTATTGGCGGAAGCGGCCTTATGTCAAACGGGAAATACAGGGGCATTGCACCACAGTGCCTTTTTTGTGTCGGAAAAGTATTGAATCAGAATGGAGAGGGTTCCATTGACAGCATGTACCAGGGACTTTTGTGGGTAATCCAGAACCGCCTGCATTATCATATCCGTATCTTAAATATTTCGGTGGGAATCGGGGAGCCGGACGAAATAAGTAGAGTGATCGAAGTCATCAGTCTTTTAGAGGCGGTCTGGAAAGAGGGCATCGTCGTTGTCTGCGCAGCCGGAAATGCCGGGCCGGGGAACGGAACGATATCGCCGCTTGGAAGCAGTCGGAAAGTGATCACCGTAGGCTGCCATGAGGGCGGTTATTTTGGGAACAGAAGAGGGCTGTGCGAGAATTATTCCGGAAGGGGAGATGCGAATGATTCTATCCGGAAACCGGATATCGTTGCCCCCGGGACCGATATCATGTCCTGTAATAACAGAGGAAACGGTTATGTGAAAAAAAGCGGCACCTCTATGGCGACACCCATTGTATCGGGAGCAGCGGCGCTGCTGTTACAAAAGTATCCTTATATGAATAACGAACAGGTTAAACGGAAGATGGTGTATAGTGCAGCGGATTTGGGCGATTTCTGGAATAAACAGGGATGGGGAATGCTGGATATTCAAAGTCTGTTAGAGCAATAGACTTGACACAATCAGTATGATTGTATACAATTATACCAGGCGTGAAGAGAAGTTCGCTTAACGGACCTTCTTCACGCTGCGGAATGTGCTGACGGACATTTTGCAGGATGAGTATAGGAGACTGAAATGAGCGACTATGATATTCGTAAAACGGTAAACGATAAATATTCTTTGCGTGGCAGGGTATTTCAGAAAATCAGGGAAGATATTCTGAGCGGTAAGTATAAGGAACATGAAGAACTGAAAGAAGTTGCGATCGGAGAAGAACTGGGAGTCAGCAGAACGCCTGTCAGAGAAGCTTTCAGGCAGTTGGAACTGGAGGGGCTCATTCAGATCATTCCCAATAAGGGAGCCTATGTAACGGGGATTACGGCCAAAGATGTCAAAGATATATATATGATCCGTTCGCTGTTGGAAGGGCTCTGTGCCAGGATGGCAACGGAGAAGATGACGGAAGAGCAGCTGGAAGAGATGGAGGAGAATATATATCTGGCGGAGTTCCATGCCGGGAAGGGGCATATGGACCAGATGGCAGAACTTGACAATCGTTTCCACGATATTCTTTATGAGGCGTGTGATTCCAAGATGTTAGAGCATCTGCTTCGGGATTTTCATCAGTATGTTCTCCGCGTCAGACAGAAGACATTGTCTACCAATACACGGGGACGGGCTTCCAACAATGAACACAGGCAGATCATGGAAGCGATCAAGGCTAAGGACGCGAAGAAAGCGGAGCAGCTTGCCAATCAGCATATGATCAATGCCTATGACAATATAGTGAAGAACGGATTATTTGAGATTTATGGAGAAGAAAACGGGCAAGAGAGAGGATAATAAAAGGAGGACAACCGATGGAAAAAATTAAAATGACGACCCCATTAGTCGAAATGGATGGAGATGAGATGACGAGGATTCTCTGGAAGATGATCAAGGATGAACTGTTGCTGCCTTATATTGATTTGAAGACAGAGTACTATGACCTTGGGCTGGAATACCGCAATGAAACGAACGACCAGGTAACGCTCGATTCCGCAGAAGCGACGAAAAAATATGGTGTTGCCGTAAAGTGTGCGACGATAACGCCCAATGCGGCCAGAATGACGGAATATAATCTGAAAGAAATGTGGAAAAGCCCTAACGGAACGATTCGGGCTGCGCTTGATGGAACCGTATTCCGTGCGCCGATCATTGTGAAAGGAATTGAGCCTTGTGTGAGGAACTGGGAAAAACCGATCACGCTTGCCCGTCATGCTTATGGAGATGTTTATAAAAACACGGAAATCAAAGTGCCGGGTGCCGGAAAGGCAGAACTCGTGTTTACGGCAGAAGACGGAACGGAAATCCGGGAGACGATACATCAGTTTACGGGAGCCGGTATTTTACAGGGCATTCATAACACGGACAAGTCTATTACCAGCTTTGCAAAAGCCTGCTTTAATTATGCGCTGGATACGAAACAGGATTTATGGTTCGCGACCAAAGATACGATTTCCAAGAAATATGACCATAATTTTAAGGACATTTTCCAGGATATTTACGAGAAAGAGTATGCGGAGAAATTTACGGCGGCCGGTATCGAGTATTTCTATACGCTGATTGATGATGCTGTAGCAAGAGTGATGAAGGCCAAAGGCGGTTTTATCTGGGCGTGTAAAAATTATGACGGCGATGTCATGAGCGATATGGTCTCTTCCGCATTCGGTTCTCTTGCGATGATGACATCCGTACTCGTATCGCCTGACGGCGTCTATGAATATGAGGCGGCCCATGGAACGGTGCAGCGTCATTACTACAAACATTTAAAGGGAGAAGAGACATCCACCAATTCCGTTGCGACCATCTTTGCATGGACCGGAGCGCTTCGGAAACGCGGGGAACTGGATGGAATCAAAGAACTGATGACTTTTGCCGATAAATTGGAAAAAGCGACGATTCAGACGATTGAGGCCGGGAAAATGACAAAGGACCTGGCGCTCATAACTTCTCTGAAAGAAGTTACCGTTTTGAACAGTGAGAACTTTATCAAGGCAGTCAGAGAGACTTTTGATAAGCTTTGATGTCCGCTTACGCGGCGGCATGGGGAGAAAGAGAAAGGCAAAAGCCGGTCAGCAGGCCGGCTTTGAGGGGGCGGCAGGCCCCCTTTTAATAGGTAAGAAATTTTTTAATTGTCTTCCGACAAAAACTCCCATTTCTCATACAGAGATTCCAGTTCGGCTTCGTTTTTTTCTTTTTCTGTCGATAACTCCTGCAGTTTTGCAACGTTAGTACAGATTTCCGGTTCCGCCATTTTCAGATCGATCTCTGCATTTCGCTTTTCCAGTGTTTCAATAGCTTCTTCGCATTTTTTGAGATCATTTTCTTTCTTTCGCTTTGCGGCCTGCTGTTCCTTACGGCTCTTCCAGTCCAGCTTGTTTTCCGAGTCCGTTTTATTCGAAGAAATGGCGGAAGCATGGGGAGCGGTTCCGGCGGAAGCAAAAGCGCCGGGGGCAGTTGTCCCGGAGGACGCACCGGAAGTGATCTGCGCTTTCTTCTCCAGATAATATTCATAATTACCCATATACTCCGTCAACGTCTGCCCATTCAGTTCCAGGATGCGGCTTGCCGTTTTGTTAATGAAATAACGGTCATGGGAGACATAAAGGACCGTTCCGGTATAAGCGTTCAGGGCGCTTTCCAGTATTTCCTTGGATATGATATCCAGATGGTTCGTCGGCTCATCGAGAATCAGAAAATTGGATTCTGAAAGCATCAGTTTGGCGAGCGATAGACGGCCCCGTTCCCCACCGCTCAGCGCCGAAATTTTTTTGAATACATCCTCGCCGGTAAAAAGGAATGCGGCAAGTGTGTTTCGGATTTCGGTGTTGTTCAGATAGGGATGATCATCCGAAATTTCGTCAAACAGTGTTTTTTCAGGATGGAGAACATGATGCTCCTGATCATAATAGCCGATTTCCACATTCGTGCCGAGGCGGATCAGACCGTTGTCGGGCGGCAGTAATTCATTGATGATTTTCAGGATTGTCGTCTTTCCGGTTCCGTTATCACCGATGATGGCAACGTGTTCTCCGCGTTTTATCTCGAAGGACAGCTGCGCAAAAAGGTTCAGGGGGCCGAAAGATTTGGAGATATCTTCCACGCGCAGGACATCGTTTCCGCTTAGGATGCGGGGCTCTAAATGCAGTTTCATATCGCTGCGGACTTCAGTCGGCTTTTCCAGAACATCGATTTTATTTAACATTTTCTCACGGCTTTCGGCACGTTTAATGGATTTTTCCCGGTTAAAAGAGCGCAGTTTTTCAATGACCGCTTCCTGATGTTTGATTTCGCGCTGCTGGTTCATATAGGCATTGTACTCAGCCAGGCGGAGCATTTCCTTTTTGGATGCGTAAGCGGAATAATTGCCGGTAAATACGGTTGCTTTTGTGTTGTCCAGTTCGATGATCTTCCCGGCAATGCGGTCCAGAAAATATCGGTCATGGGAAACGATGATAACGGCTCCTTTATAGTTCAGCAGATATGTTTCCAGCCAGGCAATGGAAGACATATCGAGATGATTCGTAGGCTCATCCAGAATGATCAGCTCAGGCTTCTGCAAAAGAAGTTTTCCCAGCGCAACGCGTGTCTTCTGGCCGCCGGAAAGGGTATCAATGGATTTGGAGAACTCGTTCTCCTCGAATCCAAGGCCTTTCAGGACACCTGTCAGTTCGCTGCGGTAAGCGTAACCATTAGCGGATTCAAAGGCGTGCGTCAGACCGGCATAGTGTTCCATCAGTTTAGACAGATTTTCTTCGGAGGCGGTCTTCATCTGCAGTTCCACGGAGCGCATCCGCTGCTCCATATCGACAATATTCTGCCGTACAGAAAGCAGCTCATCGTAGATTGTATTTTCGCTGGAGACCGCCTGATGCTGTGAGAGATAGCCGATGGTCTTGTCCTTTGCGAGCGTGACAATGCCTTCATCAGCAGACAGTTCACCCATGATAATGCGCAGCAGCGTTGTCTTGCCGGCTCCGTTAATGCCGACGATGGCAGCTTTGTCGTATTCTTCAATATGAAAGGAGACGTCCCGCAGAACGGGAACCTCCTGAAATGATTTATGTATATGATTAACAGAAAGTATCATGTGAAATCCTCCATTCCTTCTCTGAATAGTTTACAGAGCAAATGAGGAACTGTCAATTTATTGACAGAAAAAATATATTTGTATATACTGAATGGTAAGAAATGTACAGGAGGCGGCTTCGGTGGAAGAAAAAGAGATTTCACAGGCTGTTATCGGCCGTTTGCCAAGATATTTCAGATATCTGGGGCAGCTAAAGGATGAAGGAATTGAGAGGGTGTCTTCGCAGGAGTTGAGCGATATTATGAAGGTCACGGCATCCCAGATTCGTCAGGATCTGAACCATTTTGGCGGATTTGGCCAGCAGGGATATGGTTACAATGTCGGATATTTATACGAAGAAATCGGTAAGATTCTGGGACTTGACAAGGAACATAAACTGATCATTATCGGCGCCGGCCATTTGGGACAGGCTCTGGCAAATTATGTGAATTTTGAACGCAGAGGATTTATTTTCTGTGGTATTTTCGATAATGACCCCGCTATTTACGGGACGCAGATACGGGATATCGAGGTGCGGCCGGTAGAGGAAATGGAGGACTTTATCAAGAGCAACAATGTTGATATTGCAGTACTCACAATACCGAAGCAGTGCGCAGCTGCCATTGCAGAACGGCTGGTATCCTGTGGTATCAGGGCAATTTGGAATTTTGCCCATGTGGATTTGAATGTATCGGAAGAAATTCAGGTGGAAAACGTACATTTGCTGGATAGCTTAATGAAACTTTCCTATAATCTGGCTTCCCGTAGAAAGTGAGTACTGTGAAAAGTCAAATGCTCGCGCAGGTTGAGTAAAGAGGGGGAGAAACGATGAATGATAATGATTTGAAAAAGGCGCTGGCAGGAAAAAATATTCCGCCGCTGACACTGGACAATAAGTGGCACAAACTCATATCTCCGGCGGATAAGACACAGCAGATGAGAGCGCTCGAAGAGAAATTGAACGAACTTGTCAAAAGGCAGGGCAAGGTCACGACAGATGGAAAGGACATCGTTAAGATCAAGAAAAAGCTTATGAGCGAAGTGCTCGTCATCGCTGATGCGTTAAAAAAAGACCCTTACAATCAGAAATTGCTGAAAGATATGGAGGATCATGAGCGGCTTTTGAAAGAATGCAACGAGAAAATTGCCGTCTATGAGGGAGAAAAAACAGGACTGCCTGCGGAGATTGATAAAGTCAACAGAAAGCTGATGATGGCGACGATGGAGGTCTGTTACCGGAAGCTGCGGGAAAACGCAAGGGAAATAGCTTCTCTCGATAACTGGATAAATCAGATGCGCAGGGAGTTAAAGAAGAAGGCCGTCAGAAAACAGGAAATGGAAGAAACCAACCATAAAACATATGCTTATATGCACGATATTTTCGGAGCGGATGTCATAGAGATTTTTGACAGGAAATATCATCCGGAAGGGACCGGGGCAAAAGAAAAGAAAGCAAAAAAAGGATAAAATGCGCCGGAATCAAAAGATTTTGGCGTTTTTTGGTTAATAGACGAGCCGGACATGAAGGGATGAGTCGAAGCGAAAGGGCGGGAAGCGGATGGAATATCTTGTAACACAGGCGGAGATGCAGCAGTATGATAGAAATACAATTGAACGTCTGCATATGCCGGCGTCTGTTTTGATGGAGCGGGCCGCTCTTGTGACGGTCGAACAGATCAGGAAAGAGAAGGGTGATGCGCCATATCGCGTACTTGTCGCGGCGGGTGGCGGCAATAATGGCGGAGATGGACTTGCAGTCGGCAGACTTTTGATGCTGCAGGGCTGTTCCGTTGATTTTGTTCTGCTCGGTTCCCGGGAAAAATGCAGCAGGGAAACGGCGTTGCAGCTTAGTATTCTTTTGC
This sequence comes from uncultured Lachnospiraceae bacterium, assembly GCA_947178125.1. GTDB lineage: Bacteria > Bacillota > Clostridia > Lachnospirales > Lachnospiraceae > UBA3282. The sequence continues at coordinate 21,148 of CAMWXB010000050.1, forward strand.
AGTATGGATATGATCCTTATGACAGAATCCCGGATGGTGAATATGATATAGTAATCGATGCGATTTTCGGAGTCGGTCTTTCCCGCGGGGTAGAGGGCATCTATCGGGAAGCTGTCTGCGCAGTCAATGATAAGAACAGCTATGTCTGTGCGATCGATATCCCTTCCGGCGTTCATGCCGATTCCGGACAGATTCTGGGATGTGCGGTACGGGCTGATCTGACGGTCACTTACGGTTTTTATAAATTGGGACAGTTCCTCTATCCGGGCGCAGGATGCTGTGGTAAAATCATATGCGGACAGGTTGGAATTGATGAGCATAGTTTTTTTGGAGTGCAGCCCCGTTTTTATACTTATACCGCATCGAAAGACGCGCGGCTGCCGGTGCGCAGGCCCGACGGGAATAAAGGGACTTTCGGGAAAGTGCTCGTTATAGCCGGAAGCGGTACGATATGCGGCGCTGCTCTGCTTGCCGGAAAGAGTGTTTTCAGAATGGGGGCCGGGATGGTGCGTATCGTGACGGCCAGACAGAATCTGGAAATTTTACAGCAGGCGCTGCCGGAAGCAACGTTCACGGTCTATGATGCGGTATCATGGCCGGAGAATGAGCCGGACGAAGCTTTTGCGGAAGCCTTTCGAAACGCGCTTGGGTGGGCAGACTGTATTTTGATCGGACCGGGAATCGGAACGGGAAAAGAAGCAGAATGGCTGCTCAATTGCTGTTTGCAGGAGAGCGGGCTGCCCATGGTGATCGATGCGGATGGAGTGAATCTGTTAGCAGAAGGAAAGATTTTGTCCGGTATGGGGAAAACAGCAAAGAAGACGGAATGCAGGCTGATTTTAACGCCGCATCTTGGAGAGTTTTCCAGACTTTTCGGATGCAGCATACCGGAGGCATCAAAGAACCTGATATCCTATCCGGCAGAACTTGCCGATAAGCTCAATAGTATCGTTGTCTGTAAGGATGCGAGAACGGTCGTTGCCTGTCCGGAGAGCGTGCAGATTTATCTTAATACTTCCGGTAATGCAGGCATGGCGACAGCCGGTTCAGGGGATGTGCTGGCTGGTATGATCACCGGACTTCTGGCACAGGGAATGGAGGCGGAGGATGCTGCAGTCATGGGGGTCTACCTGCATGGTCTGGCTGGAGATATGGCGGCTCACGTTCATGGTGAGCGCAGCATGACGGCATCGGACATTATCGAACAGTTTCCGCAGGTATTTCGTGCCGTTGAAGGATGACAGAAACGGATGCGGAAGTATAAGGGGTGTAAAAAGGAGTATAAAAGCAGCTATGATAGAGCAGTACAAAAGGGTATATGCGGAAGTGGATCTGGACGCGGTTCATTATAATATGGAACAGATGCGGCAGAAGACTGCGCAGGATACCCGGATTATGGGAATTATCAAAGCGGATGGATATGGACACGGGGCGGTTCAGATCGGCAGAGAGTTAGAGACACTTGATTATGTATTCGGCTACGGCGTTGCTACGGCGGAGGAAGCTTTTATTTTACGGGAAGCAGGTCTGCATAAGCCGATTCTCGTTCTGGGATATACGTTTCCCTATGCTTATGAAGAAATGATCGAGAAAGAAATCAGACCGGCGGTGTTTCGTTATGACACGCTGGACGAACTGAACGCCTGTGCAGTGAGACTTGGGAAAAAGGCGAAAATTCATATCAAAGTGGATACCGGCATGTGCAGAATCGGAATCCGGCCGGACGAGAGCGGCATACAGTTTCTGAAAAAGGCGTTATCCTGTGAGGCAGTCGAGGTAGAAGGCATCTTTACCCATTTTGCCAAAGCGGATGAAGCGGACAAAACATCTGCTTATCGACAGATTGACCTGATGAGTCAATTTATGGATAAAGCAGAGGCGGATACCGGATTTCGGATTCCGCTCAAACATTGTTCCAACAGCGCCGGTATTCTGGAGATTCGGGAAGCGAATATGGATATGGTGCGCGCCGGAATTACGCTGTATGGTCTGTGGCCTTCGGAAGAGGTGAGCCGCGACAGTATTTCGCTGCGGCCGCTCTTATCCTTAAAGAGCAGAATCGTCTGCATCAAAGAGGTGGAGGCGGGCGGACAGATCAGTTATGGCGGCATTTATACGGCTGAGAAAAATATGCGGGTAGCGACCATTCCTGTCGGCTATGGCGACGGGTATCCCAGAGGGCTGTCGGGGAAAGGCTGTGTGCTGATCTGTGGTAAACGGGCGCCGATTCTTGGCAGGGTCTGCATGGACCAGTTCATGGTCAGCGTGGAAGAGATACCGGAAGCAGAGGAGGGAATGGAAGTCACGCTCATCGGAAAAGACCAGGATGAGCAGATTACGATGGAAGAGCTCGGTGCATTGTCCGGCCGGTTCAATTATGAACTTGCCTGCAATCTGGGCAAACGGATTCCGAGGGTCTATGTAAAGAACGGCCGGATAACGGATACGAAAGATTATTATAAAGATTTTGGATAGTCTTATGTGTATACCTTCAGAGAAATTGGCAATACTATTGCTGTCAGTTAGAATTGCTGAATTGATTGAAGGAAGTGTGTATATATGAAAAGAGGAGATATTTATTATGCTGACCTGCGGCCCGTTATCGGCTCGGAACAGGGCGGCGTCAGACCGGTGCTGATCATACAGAACGACGTTGGGAACAAACATAGCCCGACCGTTATCTGTGCGGCGATTACATCCAAAATGAATAAGGCAAAGCTGCCTACCCATATCGAATTGAATGCGAATAAATACGATATGGTGAAAGATTCTGTAATTCTGCTCGAGCAGCTCCGTACAATCGATAAAAAACGCCTGAAGGACAGAGTCTGTCATCTGGATCAGGAAATTATGAAAGAAGTCAATACGGGATTAATGGTCAGCCTTGAACTCAATACATAGGTTGTTGAAAAGGTTGCAAATCAAGGTTTTCAAAGACGAAAGAGAGGTAATTTTTTAATGGAGAACGGTGTCACGAACCCAAGAACAGTTTTGGTATTTCTGATACTGCTGTTTCTGGAAATGATGGTCTATGGGTTCAGCTCTGCAGTTCAGAACAGACATGAGCGCGAACAGGAAACGGAAGATGGGCAGAAAGAGCCGGACAAAAAGATGATACGGCTGCAGTATATGATGGATAATCCTGCCAAATATGCGAATGCGATACAGCTTGGCATTGTAACTGTCAATATGCTGTTCGGTGCGCTGTATCTTTATCGGCTGAACAGTTATTTCGGTTATGTCGTATACCGGATGGCAGTCAATAACATAAGCGGACTGGCGGGCTGGCATATTCAGTGTTTAGCAGTTCTGACCGCGATTATCGTAACGGTCTGTCTTTTATACATAGTGCTTACATTTGGCGTACTGATTCCGAGAAAGGCGGCTTCCCGATATCCGGATGTGTGGATTCGGTTCTGTATTACTCCTATTTATTATTATGTGCGGGTCGTAGCGCCTTTTACGGGTTTTGTTTCGGTATCGGCGAGGGGAATCTTACAGCTGCTCGGCATCAAGGGACTGGATGCGGCTGCGGATGTGACGGAGGAAGAAATCATTTCCCTGATCAATGTTGGCCATGAACAGGGTGTCCTCCTCGCGAGCGAAGCGGAAATGATCACCAATATTTTCGAATACAGTGAAAAAGAAGCAAAGGATGTTATGGTGAACCGGAATAATATGATCGCACTTGACTGCAGTGTGACGCTTCAGGAAGCGGCGGCCTTTATTCTGGAAGAACACAACAGCCGTTTTCCGGTCTATCATGATACGATCGATCACATTGTCGGCATCCTGCATTTGAAGGATGTCATGCGGATGCAGATGAATGAGAAAATGCTGAATAAGCCGATCGGAAAGATCAAGGGGCTGCTCAGGGAGCCTTTGTTCATTACCGAGACGAGAAAAATTGACGATTTATTAAAGACCATGCAGAATGAAAAGATTCAGATGGCGATCGTGGTCGATGAGTACGGACAGACCGCCGGGCTGCTTGCATTGGAGGATATTCTGGAGGAAATCGTCGGTAAGATTCAGGACGAATACGACGAGGAAGAAAGTTATATCAAAGAGAACGGACAAAACGAATATATTATTGACGGCATGATGCCGCTCGATGAACTGGAAGAACAGCTCGGCATTTCGCTGGAAGAAGAAAATTTCGATACTGTGAACGGCTTTGTGATCTCCAGGCTGGAGCATATACCGGAAGAGGGCGAAGAATTTGAGTTCCGGCAACAGGGTTATCTCTTTAAAATCCTGGAAGTAAAAGGCCGGATGATACAAAGTGTGCTTGCAGTGAAAATAACGGAGCCGGAGGAAGGCGAAGAAAAAAGTGATGGGACGGTTGAAGAAACGAAAGAAGAATGATAATATAGTAAAGTATTGAGAATAGCAGGATAAGAGACAAAGGAGAGGAAAAAAGATGTCAGGACATTCAAAGTTTGCGAATATTAAGCATAAGAAAGAGAAGAATGATGCGGCCAAAGGCAAGATTTTTACGATCATCGGAAGAGAAATCGCCGTTGCGGTAAAAGAGGGCGGACCGGATCCGAACAATAATTTCAAGCTGGCACAGGTCATCGCGAAGGCAAAAGCCAACAATATGCCGAATGATACGATTGAAAGAGGCATTAAGAAGGCTTCCGGCGACAATGACGGCGTTACTTATAAATATGTTACTTATGAAGGATATGGACCGAACGGCATCGCGATCATTGTTGATGCGTTGACAGATAACAGCAACCGGACGGCTGCCAATGTAAGGAGTGCGTTTACCAAAGGGCAGGGCAATATCGGAACACCCGGCTGTGTTTCTTTTATGTTCGATAAAAGAGGACTGATCATTGTAGATAAAGAAGAATGCGATATGGAAGCCGACGATCTGATGATGATGGCATTGGATGCCGGCGCAGAGGATTTTGCGGAGGAAGAGGACAGTTATGAAATTTATACGGCTCCGGATGATCTGGAAACGGTATCGGGCGCGTTGAAAGAAGCGGGGGTTGAGATGGTATCTTCGGAAGTGACGATGATACCGCAGAACTGGGTGGAGCTGACCGATGAGACCGCTGTTAAAAATCTGCAGAGAACGTTAGACTTGCTGGAAGACGACGATGATGTACAGGCAGTGTACCATAATTGGGACTGGCAGGAGGAAAGAAAATGAGTAAACAATACGAAAAAGAAACGATTTGCGTGCAGTCGGGGTGGCAGCCTAAGAACGGGGAACCCCGTATTCTTCCGATTTACCAGAGCACTACATTTAAATACGAAACTTCGGAACAGATGGGAAGATTGTTCGATTTGGAGGAATCGGGATATTTCTATACAAGACTGCAGAACCCGACCAATGACTATGTGGCTTCCAAAATCTGTGAACTGGAAGGCGGCGTGGCGGCAATGCTGACGTCTTCCGGACAGGCGGCAAATTATTATGCCGTATTCAATATCTGCGAGGCGGGCGACCATGTTGTGCTATCCTCTACGGTATATGGCGGTACTTTTAATCTGATCACCTGTACGATGAAAAAGATGGGAATCGAATGCACCGTTGTGGACCCGGACGAAAGTGAAGAAGAGCTGCATAAAGCTTTCAAAGAAAATACGAAATGTGTTTTGGCGGAAACGATTGCGAATCCTGCGCTCGTCGTGTTGGATATTGAGAAGTTCGCAAGACTGGCGCACAGCCATCATGTACCGCTCATTATTGATAATACGTTTGCAACGCCGATTAACTGCAATCCCTTTGAATGGGGAGCGGATATCGTGACCCATTCTACAACAAAATATATGGACGGCCATGCGATGTCGGTAGGCGGCTGCATCGTTGACTCCGGTAATTTTGACTGGACGGCATATCCTGAAAAATTCCCGGGACTTTGTACGCCGGATGAATCCTACCACGGAATCACTTATACGGAGAAATTCGGCAGAGCCGCTTATATTACGAAAGCGACGACCCAGCTGATGCGGGACCTTGGTTCTATTCAGGCACCGCAGAACGCGTTCCTTCTGAATGTCGGGCTTGAGACGCTGCCGCTCCGCATGGAAAGACACTGTTACAATGCACAGAAAACGGCGGAATTTCTGGAGTCACACGAGAAGGTGGCCTGGGTCAATTATCCGGGTCTAAAGAGCAATAAATATTATGAACTGGCACAGAAATATATGCCGAATGGGACTTGCGGCGTTATCGCTTTCGGTCTAAAAGGCGGAAGAGAAGCGGCCTCTCAAATGATGGACAAGCTGAAACTAGCAGCGATCGTTACTCATGTAGCGGATGCGAGGACCTGTGTTCTTCATCCTGCAAGCCATACGCACAGACAAATGAATGACGAACAGCTGGTTGAAGCCGGCGTTGCGCCCGATTTGATCCGTCTTTCTGTCGGCATTGAGAATGTGAAAGATATCATTGCGGATTTGGAGCAGGCGCTCAGTCAGGTAGATTAAGACGAAGGATAAAAGAAAACATGACATATAAAAAAACATGGCTGAGTTATCTGCTGTGGGCCGTATACACTTGTCTGACGGGAGTAATGCTTGCCAATTACGCAATCCTGTTCTGGCAGAAAAAAATCAATGATGTGATATATTATGGTACGGCTTTTTTTGTTTTTTTCGTTTTTGCCGCGGCGGCGTTCTGCTATTTCCTGATTCGTAAGATATTCGGCGGAATCAGGGCGGGATGCAGGATCAGCAGTCATACGAAGTCTTTATGGGAGATATTTATTGCGCTCAGCCTCTTTTTTGCAGGCTTATTGTACCGTGTATCTTTATATCTTCAGAATATTACGCTGCTCAAGGAGACATCGTATTATCAGCTTGCGACGGTGAAGGCGGAAGAGATGACGGAACCGATGATACATGGAGCTTCCTATTTGTATACAATGTGCCTGTCTTTTGTGTTGTCTTTTCTGGGAAATAAGATTATTGCGGCGGTCTGGATGCAGATTCTGATTCAGATGATCACGATTTTGCTCGCATTTTTTGCGGTAAGGAGACTCGCAGGAAGTATTCCCGCCTGTATCACGATGCTCGTATTGGCGCTCTCGTCCGTTTATGCGGGACAGATTCTGACGATGACGCCGGAAAGTCTGCTCTTTGCTTTATATTTGATGGGAATGTTCATTGTTGGCGGTCATGTGAAAAACGTCTGCAGAGGCTGCTGCAGAAAGTCATCCGCCGTCTATGGGGCTTTGCTGTCTGGATTTGTGATAGGTTTTCTGACTTATCTGGATGCGGTCTCGCTGACGCTGGTTGTCCTTTTGTTCGGTTTCCTGACGGGAGTCCGTACAACAGACGCGGAGCAAAAGTGCGGAGACAGGACTTTCAGGCATGGTAATGCAGGATTTTCCGTTCTGCTCATTCTGGCTGCTATTGTGGCGGGAATACTTACTTTTGCCGGGATGCTCGTATTGAATGCGTATAGCTTTTATGAAGAGACTGGGGCGATGGCAGAGGCTCTGCTCGTATTTTACAGGACAAATTTTCAGACAGATTATGTATTCTACCGGACGGAATTTTCTGTGGTGGAATGCCTTATCATTGTGATTCTGGCAGCTTTTTTGATCGCAGCTTTCTGGAATCGGAGAAAAGTGCAGAATGCTTCTCCCTGGATATGTCTGATGCTTTTACTTGCGCCGACACCGCTTACCGCTCAGGGGGTATTATCCTGTCAGGCCTGGTCCGTCTTTATATGGAGCGTGCTGGCCGGTATCGGTGTGCAGCAAAGTTTCGTATGGGAGACAGCGCCTGCAAGAGAACGCTGTACGGAGGAAAAAACCGCACTTATGAAAGAAACGTCAATAGAGACAGTACCGGTTTCTGAGAAAGAAGCTTTCATGGAACCAGTACCGGTTTCGGGAAAAGAAACTTTCATGGAACCAGTGCCGGTTTCCGGGAAAGAAGCTTCCATGGAATCCGTTCCGGTATTGGATGAAGTTCCGGCCAGGAAGCCGCGTTTTCTGGAAAATCCTCTGCCGCTGCCGAAGAAGCATGAGAAGCGGACGATGGATTATCAGTACGAAGTCATGGAAGCGGAAATGAGATTTGACTTTGAAGTTGATGAGAATGACGATTTCGATATATGAT